>NZ_JBHIOP010000094.1:0-7194 GCF_042195625.1 Bartonella sp. AP9QHHD
ACGCCTGCAATCATTGCAGGGCGCGTGCAAGCAAGAAATAACGTATCTTCTGTTAGCTTGTCGTGCTTTTTCATGGCTTTGAAAGGCAACGTTTAATGGGAAAACATTGATACAATTTGCGTTGCACCCATAACAATGCCGATGCCAACACAAACGAAAAAAGCTTTACGCATTTCAACATAACCAGCAATCCATGCAAGCCCAATACCAGCAACCGCAATGGTTGCAATTGATGTTGCAATTTTTCCTGTTAAAGCTTCAATGATTTTATCAAGAGCAGTTTCAATTTTTCCGAAGCCGCCATCAGCAAATGCTGGCTCACTCAGTGCGATGAAGGCAATAAACAGCATCAATGCTGTTGTTAACCATTTCTTTTGTGTGTTGGATAGAGTAGTTTTTTGTAAGGTATGTTCACAACTGAATGAATTATTCATGTTTTTCATGAAAAACCCCCTCGCTATTTTAAAGTTAAAAATTAAATTAATAGTTAAAATATTAATCTACCCTATAAAATGAAAAAAATAAATTTTTCTATCGATAAATTAATAATATTTAATCTTTTATTATTTAATAAACAAAAAATATAGTAATATTCAAAATGATACTTTTAAAATATCTTCGAGCAGCGCCTAAATATATTGTCTTAATTTGTATTATTATTTTAGGATACTTTTATTTCAGTCAACATACTGAAAATATTATGCAATTTTCTCTTTTTGAAGGATCAGAAAAGACAATTGGAAACCCCGTTCAAAATCCGAAGTCACAATTGGTTGATTATGCAAACCAACAAGACGCAATCCAACAAAATGTGGTGTTGCATTCAGAACCAATCGCATCACAATTTTATGAAGAAAATGTGCCGGTCTATTCCGGTGCTATACAGGTCACAAGTGGTGTGACCTTTAAAATGATTACGCTTGTAGATGATGGGTGGAGAAAAAAGATCATCCGTGATATCCGTTTATATGGTGTGGAAAGCTGTGAAACACGACAATTTGCCTCACGCAACGGAGTTAAGTGGCCTTGCGGTGCTTTTGTTACGGCTTGGCTTGTTTCAAAAACAATTGATAAAAAGGTTACTTGTCGGCAAGCACGTGTCGTTCAACAGGTTCATTATGCACAATGTTTTGTAGATGGGGTTGATCTGGCGCGGTTGGGGCTGGCAGAAGGGTTGATGGTGTTGACAAAAGATCAGCATCATTTTCCATCCCCCGCAGACTATAAAACTCTACAATCTGCTGCTCAAAAAGCACAAAACGGTTTATGGTCGAGCCAATTTCAACAACCAGAAGATTGGCGAAGAGATCATGGAAGCTATAATCCCATTGACCATAATTAATATTGACCATTATTGATAAAGCGTCTTTTCAAGCGCTATTTAAAAATCAAGACAATATTCTACTGCAAATCTTATCAGAAAAAAGTTAATGATAATCCACACAGTCCTTGGTGGACAACGCTCGTTATGAAAATTTGTTGTGTTTAAAATATCCTTATAGGTTGTTTACTACAGTGCTATGGGAGAGCGCGTTTCCTTGGCTATACGTCATTTCGTTTTGCTTTTTAAATGAAAAGCTCTTCGCTTCTCAAACTCTTAATAATCGCACCCCAAAATCATGACATCAAACCTGCATTTAAATGAGAAGGCTAAAAGCCTTAAGTTTTAAAGGCTGGGAAATTCTGTAAAAGCGTATCGTTAGGCGCACGTGTGCCCCTTATCAATAACCAAAAGGCCTATCTTGTTCTTTTCTCACGCGGCTTTGAGATCATGATTAAAGAGAAAGCTTATAGGGGGATAAGTCAAAAGAAAGTGATGAAAATAATAAGGTATTTTAAGTGATATATATTTGAAAATATTATAAAAAAGACAAGAAAAGATAATAAATGGGTATTTTGTTATATAAATACTTAGCGTTAAGCGGATAGGTTATGAAAAGCCTTTCCAAAGTTTTTAAAACTGATTGTCTTCATACGTGTTAAAGTGTACAATGACGTTGTCAGGTGTGAGTTACACAAAATACTCTTTTAGTTAGAGATTGATAACTCACATTTTATTGTCGTAGGGTATTTTTTAAAATGCATGATCACGATCTGTAGAGGTTAATTCTTCATCAAAAAACTTTTTAGCTTGTTCTTCTTGTTGGGCTCTACGTTTTTCCTCTTCACTTTTACCACAACCTGTAATATTCAATCCTATAGTCAATAGAGCCAAGCATATTAAAATAAATTTTTTCATTTTTCCCCTCTTTAAAAATTATATGTATTAATCTCATCGATTATATCGGAATACAGATTTAATTATCGTGATCTTTTGTTTTTTATTAGTATTGTTAATGGAAAAATATGTGAACAGTTTATTGTAAATATCTTATAAGTTTATCATAATAAAAAATTAGAAGGAAAGAGCCAAAACCTAATATAAAGGAACAAATTGTAATGTTTATTAGTGCTTTTGACCAACCTATTGATAATATCATAATAGGAATTGTAAACAATCCCACAAACCCCATTATCATTATAAGGCTTAGTATCAATCTTAAAGGACCACGAAGCCATAAAAGCAAAAGGACGAGCGCCTCTTTGCTTATTTGTGATTTTGACATTATTTTCCCCTCACGCGCTTAAATCAAGATGCTCCACAATATACACAGTACGATAAATGATACAAGTTATTTTGTTATAAAATCTTCAAGATCTGTTTGATGTTCAACGGATGAAATATCCGGTTTGGTAGAAGATGATTCTATTTGATATTCTTTCATAAAAGCAACTTTTTCTTCTTTGAATAACAGAATAGGATTCACCCAGTATTGATTAGGCAATTTTGGTTTCAAAATTCCTTTTTGTATGAGCTCTCTTAAACCATTGTGAAAAGTTCTGTCGACCATATCGCGCTTTTTTCCATTTATACCCCCATCAAACCAAATTAAGGTAATGCTGCTGGGATCTTCGTTTGTTGATTTATTAGATCGATATTCTTCTAAAACTATTATCAAAGCACGATGTCCTGTACGAGATAAATTACAAATTGCTTGAATGCCATCAGCAAATATTTCTATAAAATTTTCTTTCTTTATTTTTTCTGTGACGTGAATTGTAGGTATGACCTCTGTTCTATTCGTATCAGAGTTGATAAATTTTTGTTGTGTAATGGACGTTTTTACAACTTTCTTATCGGTAAAAATTTCAGATTTTTTGAAAAAAGAATTTTCATACGGGGAATATTTTTGCTTTATAAATTCAAATCGATGACGTGACCTTTGGTTCTGAAAAAAGCTTATGAAAATATAGAGAAAGGCAGAAACGGAACATCATTTCCTTCAAAAAACAATAAATGGCTTCGAATTAAACTAGGACTTCTAATGCAAGCATTGCCTTATGTTGTTATGTTCATGAAAAATGGGTTGCAATCTGAAAGAGAGTGTAGCGGTTCTATGGAATTTTTAGCAAAATGAAGGGGATTTTTTTCAGGTATTTGAAGAAGCTAAAGAGACTATGAGGAAAAAAATGTGCTTTCTTTTATAACAAAAGAAAGCACATTGAGAGGGGGATTTAGAGTGACAGCTTTACATATTTTACTCTGAAAAGCGGTCTTTTTTATCTTTTTTCCACAAAAAATAAGTTGCAAGTCCGAGAATGGGAACACTCAATTTGGCAAAAGGGAGATGTTGACTGAGAGCTGCAAGACTGGAAACAGTCGCATCTGTCATGAGTTTGTGGCGTTGTTCTTCTGTCTTTTTTTGTTGGTCATAGCGTTGATAAGTTTTGAGAACGCGACTGATAATAAGACCTAATCCCGCAAGAGAAAGACAAATTAAAAACATGATACTGGCGGCAGCAAGAGGCTTCATAACAGAACATAACGCAATAAAACCGATGGTACATAAAAAAAGCAAAGACATGAAGAATGAAATGCCAATAAACCCATAAAAAATTGCTTGAAGGCGTACTTGCTTGACTGTGCTTTTAAGCCCTCCACCGACAAGATGGTTTAAAAGAGGCGCGATAAACTTATGCATTGCTTAACGACGCAGTAATTGAGAAAGAATAAAACCAACCCCTGCGGCAAACAAAACGCTTTTGCCAGGATTTTTGCGAACGCATTGATTCATGGTTTGTTCAAGATCACTAATTTTGTCTTTTGCTTGAGACATCATGTCTTCACCACTTTCTTTCGCTGAGTGATATAGTTTTTCCGCTTTGTCTTTGGCGGCGTTGAATTTGTTTGCACCAAGATCTGTTAGGGTTGAGGTAATCCCTGAAATTTCAGTGCGTAACGTTTCTAATTGTCCTTGTAGGTCTTTTTCTACGGCTGATTTATCGTGCTGTGTTGTTTTATTATGGGCCATGGTATTTTTCCCTCTTGATTCATTATATTTGTATTGGTGTGTTCATAGTGATCATTTGCATTGGAGTGAAAATTTTCACTGCTTGAGTAACGCCAAAAGCTTTTTTTGGTTCCTTTCATTTTGTCGAATTTAAAATTGTTTTTGATAAAATAAATCTTTCCTATACGATATGCTTTGTCTGTAAAGGGTCGCATCTGTTGAGAATTGTCTTATGCTTTTGCAGTAATTTAGCACCATTCTTCAGTTTCTCGTGGCGCAGTTTTTTATAAAAGTTTTTTAAAAGTGTGCTGAGGCTTATTTTTTAAGCTTGTGACAGGTAAAAAACATCGTTGTTGCGATTTTGCGGCAGAAGTACTGTCATTTTTATACTTTTGCAGCAAAGAAAAAGAAAATAATATTGCGGCTCTTTGCTCTCTATGTATTTGGGGGCAACATGCGCTCCCCATGATACTTTTGGTCAGTTTAAGATATTGCGATAGTTCTTTTTTAAAAACGTAAGGTATATTTTTATTTTAGGATAGGAGAGGTACTTTAGTGCACTGGTTGTTAGAGAAGTGCATATCCTTTTCTCCGAGGATTTTATGATATTTTTGCTGCTTGTTTCATGTAAGCAAATATTTTGTTGGCTTTAAAAGAGCTGCTGAAATGAGAAAAGCTTTGCGATATGAGAGATTTATTTAACAGGAACGATGATAAATTATTCTTATAAATTAAAATATTATATGCGATACTTCTTGTAAGTTTATCATTTTGCCTAATTTATGCAATAAATTGATTGGGTAAGATAAACTTGTTGAATTGTTAGAGAAAAATTTCTTGAGTAATTTCTTTAGAATTAAGAGAGAGCTTGTGAAATAAAACTATACTTGATTTATCAAGTTTTCTTTCTTAAGAGGAATACACAAGTGACGTTAAAAGGGTAGTGGCATTGTGGAACAGTGATGCTATGCGGGGTGACGATCCAGCTCATAAATAAAGATAAGAGCACAAGAATGTGAGATAAAAATGGAATCTGAAACAGTCCCTTTAGATAAAACAGTCCCTTTAGATAATATGTCTGCTGTATTGACAGTGCATGATTTTTCTCCTCTTTCTATGTTTATGGCTGCTGATTGGGTGGTGAAAGCCGTTATCATTATTTTGTTACTTGCTTCACTTATGTCTTGGACAATTGCTTTTGTGAAAATTGTTGAGATCACTTTGGTAAAACGAAGAGTACGTCATGAACTTCAATTGGTTCTAAATGCTCAGACTCTTACGCGTTTGGCAGCTAGCTTGAAAGAAAGCAAAGGAGCTGGTGTGTTTTTTCTCAAAGAAGTCCTTAAAGAGGTGTATCTTTCTGCACAACAGGTTCATTTTTCTGCTCCTGAAGGGATAAACGAAAGCTCTGGTGAAAAAACCAGTGTAGGGGAAAATGCACAAACGATTGAAGATATTCTCTTTTATGAGGAGAGCAATCAATATGAAGATGTTTCCCGCGATGTTCGCGATGCTAGGGTTCGTGATGTTCATGAAGGTTTAAAAGAAAGGGTTCATTCACTTTTGTCACGCTGCTTGCTGGCTGCTACACGCCGTGTTGCATGTGGAAGTGCTGTTCTTGCAACTATTGGCGCAATTGCTCCTTTTGTTGGTCTTTTTGCAACTGTTTGGGGAATTATGAATTCTTTTATTGGGATTGCTCAGTCTCAAACAACGCGACTTGATGTGGTGGCGCCTGGAATTGCTGAAGCCTTATTCGCAACGGCTGTTGGGCTTTTTGTGGCTATTCCCGCCGTTGTTATGTATAATAGCCTTATGCGTGCTTTGAGTGGTTATCGTAGTGATTTAGGTGATATCGCTGCTGCTCTTGAAAGGCTCTTGAGCCGTGAACTTGATAGACAAAGACAACAGAAAAGTCATAAAAAATGAAAGCAAGCCTTAATAATGATTGGGATATAGACGAGAGTGGGTTGCAAAGCGAAATCAATGTGACCCCTTTTATTGATGTTGTATTGGTGTTGCTTATTGTTTTTATGGTTGCAGCGCCTTTGGCAACATCTGCCATTTCCGTTCAGCTTCCTTCTATAACTCAAGCACCTTCAGTGGTTCAGTCTGATGAACCTCTTTATGTTACGTTGCAAAAAGATCGTTCTCTTTACATTGGTGATCATCTTGTAGAACAAGCAGCTTTGAGAGAAGCTTTGTTGAGGGAAACGACGCAAAATTTAGAGGCAAAAATTTTAATCAAAGCGGATAGCGAAATTGATTATGGTACTGTCATCGATTTATTAAATCAAATACGTATGGCTGGATATCATAAAATCGGTCTTGTAGGATTGCAAAACTCTACCAATCTTGTCTCAAGAGGTGAGATCAATAATAAAACAACAGGGGTAGCGAACGCTGCTGTCGATGGAGCGGGTGGTAACGTTGTGGGGCATGTGGATGCCGTAACAACGAGCACTACGGGAAACGCTAATATTCCAGCCGATGTCTCTGATCAGTGATAAAAAACAGCCTTTGTTGCAGGAAGCAAAGCATATTACTCAAAGTCGTAGAGTGAAATTGATGAGGGTTCCGCGGATTTATTAAACCAAACACGCATGGGTTTGATATTACGTAGGGGTTTGATATTACGCAGGGGGTTCATATATTGAATCGGTTTTTTTAGGATTAAACTCTACTCATCTTGCCGCAAGAGGTGCGATCAAGAAAACAGCAGAGGCGATTGTTGTGTGTCTTAATACATCTTAAAGCCTTTTTTGCGGCGGTGTTCATAAATGGTATATAAAAAGCAAGTAAAATAAAATAGTTATGTCTAATATGGGGGAATAGGTGAATCTTGATTCTATTGAGTTTTTTT
>NZ_JBHIOP010000095.1:0-1370 GCF_042195625.1 Bartonella sp. AP9QHHD
AGCAGGGCAGGTAAGAGAACCAAACGGACGTATATCACGTGCAAAAGCACCGCGTGAAGCCGTTGATAAATTGGCAATAGAAATGCGTGCAAAGCGTTTCGGTTTAACGCTACAAGAGGCAAAAAATCCACTTTCTGGTACCTATATCGGGCGGCTTTGTTTGCAAGGCGTGATTACTCAAGAGCAATATGATGCCGCGCAACAATATCTACAAGTAAGAAACGATTACCTTTGTGCAAAGGGCTTGCCTAATGCGATTTATGACGAAATGCCATCATCATCTGATGATAAGGCAAGAGATAAATGGGTAGAATTTGCAACAGAGCAGTTTATAAACATGCAAGAGGCACTAAAAGAAGCCCAATGCCTCTATAGACAGTATAATCTTCATGCTGCGTTACAGTCCCTCGTTATAGAAGATCAAATGCTACCGCACCTTGTGAATTCATTACGCGTTGCTCTTAATGCTCTTCAGAAACATTTTGATCGTTAAATGACAATCTCTATTACGGTTTCATTATATAGTATATCCATTCTATGGTGTTGCAACGTTTCTTTAGTAATTCAATCGTTTCATAATAACCGTTTCTCACATTATATACTAGATCAGTAATTTGTTCTTCTAAGTCAAATTCAGGGTCCTTCGTAGTTTTAAGAAATTCTTTCGCATAATAAATCATTGGATTTTTGCTGTTATTTGATTCGTTATATGCCCACATAAAATACATTGGCTTCCAAAGATATTTCCTGCGTAAATGATCTATCACATTGGGTAGAGCCATGGGTAGATCCGTATGTGACATCAATATATTATAATCACCCCGCAATAAATTCACATAGCGTCCGCAATAAATAACCCATAGATGACGTTTCAATATAAAATCAGTTTCGGTGTATCCATGTCTGTGTGCATATTCTTTTGCTTCGAGTATCTTTTCAGAATGCGTAGAGCCAATATATGATTCACTCGCGTATTTGTTGTAAAGTTTATTATACTTCTCCATAGTATCTACACTTGTAAACATACGCGTCAATTTGTCTATAAATCCAAATGACGCTGATGCAGGTAGCGCTGATATAAAAAAGAAAGCTATAAATGTTATGATGCGTGTTATGGATAATGATTTCATCATTTTGAACCCTTAATTATTCATAAGCGCTGTTTAACCGATTCACTTTGAAATTATCAATATGTGTTATTTTTATGTTGACAAATTGTAGCAAATCGTATTTAATGACATTGCTGTACTTAGGCGTATTGTGTCTAGAGAGGGAAATGTACAGTTCAAAATCCCCGCAAATGCGGGGTTTTTTATTATCTGGAGGGCGTATTTTATGACATCAGAAAATACACATCAGGCTCCACAACC
>NZ_JBHIOP010000096.1:0-2147 GCF_042195625.1 Bartonella sp. AP9QHHD
ACGCGGCGTAACTTACACACTGTTTGGAAAGAAAGAAATCTTACCCCATGGTTTTATCAAGGGAGGCAGTTTTCCAAAGCGCGTTGAATTAAAAAAGCTGAATGGGAATGTGTTTCAAAGAGCCGATGGAGATCAATTCCCCATTGCAAAACAAAAAGGACCCTCCATTGCTGGGGTGATGTCCAAGCCAGAGATTGCAAGTACTATTGTAAAAAAAGCCAATGAAAGATTAATTGCCAACATACAGTACCAACTTGCTCGTCAAGAATATGCCGCCAATAAGAAAGCTAAATAATGTTCTTAAGCTATGTCAACACGCTACTCACTTTAATTGTAATTTTTAAAGCAGATTATCATTTGCGCTTTGGTTTTTTCCAGAAAAAATACAATAAAATCAATGCAAAAGGTACTTCCCAACGGGTTGGGTCTGTTGCGGGGCGGACGAGCGCGAACTATCGCTAGCGACAGAATTTTCAAATCAACTGTACATTGTACACTTAACTCATTGATAAATAACAATTTCAATATGTACACTGTACAGTACACGATTATTTTTAGATAAAAATTATTTTTATTCTTGACATTGTTGCGTCAATGTCTATTTTCGAATTAGGTGCCTAGAAAACACCTTAAACACATAGCGGATTGGTTGCCGAAATAATCAGTCTTCCGCACATTAAAGACTTTGACTCATTGTATGTTAGGCGCATATAATAACTTTGTCGGGTGTAGTTATGCTATACAATACCCTTGTGGGGAAAGCATAACGACGGGCTATGTGCCGTGTTTTCTAGCACCCGGCATCTTTTAGAATGTCAATAGAAAACCTTTAAGCACATAGGAGCCAAATCATGGCACAATATTTAATTGACTTACATCAAACTACGATTGATGGTGATATCGTTCAGACAGTGAATGCACGTGAATTACATACATTTTTGGCAATAGGAAAACGTTTTGCTACTTGGATTACGAACCGCATTAATCAGTATGCATTTGAAGAGGGAAAGGACTATATTTTAACGCTTCCCAAAATTGGGAAACGTAAAAATGTTATAAGTAAAGAATATCATCTCACCCTAGACATGGCAAAAGAGCTTTCCATGGTTGAACGTAACGAGAAAGGACGTCAAGCACGCCGTTATTTTATTGAGTGTGAAAAGAAACTAAAAAGCCAATCTGTTGATTATGATAATGATACACGCTTTGATTTGCCAAGTTATTGGGAAGGTATGAACGCTGGTGAAAAAGTTTTGTATCTTCTGGGTCCAATTCATGTTCGTCTTCTTGATGCCTTCAGAGTAGATGAAGAGAACAGAAAATACAAAGCCCTTATTAAAGAAGCAAAACAGGTTCTAGCAAGATCTGTCGTAAAAGCTGCTTAGATTTAAAAACATCTCCCCTTCCCGTTCTTAAAATGGGGAGGTGGTTTAAAGATCAAGTTTTGCATGAGAGCCTAGACCCACTAAAATCAATCGGTCTTGATCAATCAAGCGATAAATCAACACTAGATCAGGTCGAATATGACAATCTCGGTAATTATTCCAATTTCCAGTCAATGCATGATCACGGTACCGTATCTCTAGAGGTTGATCATTTGCTAATGCTGTGATGACTTTGCGTAAATCAGTATCTAAAAGATGCCGATACCGTCCTTTCATTTCACGCTTGAAATCACGTTTGAAGATAGTGGTACGTTCAATCGGCCGCATAGAGATCGTCAAATAATTCGTCTACGGAATGAAACTTTTTTAAGTTACCTTCCTCTAGTTCTGCAAAAGCCGCTATAGTTTCCGCATTAGGTTGAAACAAGAAGGACGGAATAGCTTTATCTTGTGCAATACGCGTCATCAACACTCTCACAACATCACTTACTGATAAACCTGAAGCTTGAATAACTTGATTAGCGATATTTTGAATTTCTTCTGGTACACGCGCTTGAACCATACGACTGGCAGCCATAATGACTTCTCCTCTTGTAACTGTATTTCAATGTAATACAATTGAAGTTTAATTTCAACTGTAAAGCACATTTTTTAGAGTGGCGAGATCGTTCGGCTTAACAACCACTTGCTTTTTTTAAGACTTCACCCATACGTGTTCGCCAATCTTTTCCTTGTTTTTTAAAAGAGGCAATAACATTTGGG
>NZ_JBHIOP010000097.1:0-3006 GCF_042195625.1 Bartonella sp. AP9QHHD
ATTAATTGCAGGCATTGCTTCAATAAATAAATTGAAGTCACGCATATTGAAAACATTGTCACCAGCTGCCGTCTTTGCTGCTTTGATCAACGCAACAAATGTTTCTCTTATCGTCTCTCTCGGATGCATGGGGGCTCCTGTTCAAATAGATTGATTTTTAATCATTTTTATTGTATTTGTGGATACATTTTGATATACATTCGTTATGACAATAAATATCAAAGTTCATGGCATAAATTGGGATGATGGTAACTGGCCAAAATGTGCCAAACATGGAGTTTCTAAAAAAGAAATTGAATATTTATTCACCAATTCTGGAAATCTCGTCATAAAGCATGACCCCAATGTTAAAGAAGATCGTTTCAGAGCCATTGGAAGAAGCTATAATGAAAGATATATATTTTTAGTTTTTACCTTAAGAACAATAAAGAATGAACTGTTTGTGCGTCCTATTAGCGCTCGTTATATGCACCAAAAGGAGATTGATTTTTATGAAAACCTCTAAATTAAAACAAATGCCCGTTTTTAAGACGGATGAAGAAGCAGAAAACTTTGTTGATACTGCAGATCTTACAGATTATGACTTAACTGGTTTTAAACCCGTTCATTTTGAGTTCTTACCTAAAGAAGCGTCTATGAATATTCGCTTGCCTCAAGCGCTTATGAAGGCTTTAAAGGAAAAAGCTAAAAATCAAGCTATCCCTTATACACGCTATGTTAGGCATCTGATTGAACAGGATTTACGAAAAAGTCATCGGAATTAACCCCCTCCCCATTTTGAGAACGGGGAGGGGAGTTTTGTTTTTTACTTAAGCAACCTTTTTAATGGGGCTCTCTAAATCTGGTTCGTAAGTTCGCAACAAAGAATCCATGCTATGTGGCAGTTCTGAAGCTCCAAAATCTGTCAAAATTGCCAAGATTTTTGTAATATTGGGCACGTCATCTTGAAGTTTTGAAATCAAAGCTTTTTCTATTACACTCATAGTGTCAACCAGAGCAGTACAATCTTTATCGCTCATATTTTCATGTCTAGAAAATCGAGATAATGCCATCCATAAGTCACATAAGAAGTTGGTATCTATCTTCATTGTACACCTCCATGGATTTGTTCTCTCAAACATGCCAATCCTTTTGGTGTGATTTTCGTTGAAGGCAGGACCTTTTCTGTACCATCCGGTCTTTGAATGGTGATAGCAGGGCAGTCCATGAATCCTTTCTTGATCTTGTCCTGATAAGGTAACAGAGGCGCTCCTGGAGCACGGCGATAGACCCAATCGTTTTGACGCAAGTAGTCGGTTAAGTCCTTTGGTCGTACCTCTAGCATTTTCGCTGCTTCAATAAGACCGAACAAACCATCAGAACGCTTTAAACCATCCAAAGCTTCTGCTTTTGGTGCTAATTCGGCAATGGTGTTATCCTTTTGCTCAATTTGGCTTTGTAAGTGATTCAAGACTCCCAGCAATGCTTCAGGTTTGGAGTAGTCAACTTGTGGTGTTGTTACTTGCTTCAAAAGCCGTTCACATTTGATAAAGTATAAGCGAGCTTCTCTACCTTTCTTATTGTTCTCAAGCATAGAAAGCTCTTTTGCTACATTTAGTGTAAGATAATATTCTTTTAACACTACATTTTGACGTTCGCCAGTTTTGGCGAGCGTTAAAATATAATCTATTCCCTCTTCTAAATTGTATTTGATAATACGGTCTTTAATCCAATTGGAAAAGTCTCGTTTTGCCTCTAAGAATGCGTGCAGATTACGTGCATTTACTGTCTGAACAGTATCGCCATCAATAACCTGTTCTCTAATTTCTATAAGAGTATTCATAATGAATTCCTTGTTGATAGATGTTTCTTAATGACACTCAATAAAAAAGTGCCGGGTGCTAAGAAACACGGCAACAAGCCCGTCGTTATGCTTTCCCCCGAAAGGGTATTTTATGGCATAACCACACCCGACAAGACCAGTATACGCTATACGCATATAATGAGTCAAAGCCTTTACAATGTGCGGAAGACTGATTATTTCGGCAACCAATCCGCTTGTTGTTTTAAGGTGTTTCTTAGGCACCTGATTCGATTATTCATATTGTTGCCACAATGTCAAGTGGCAATGTAATGTTTTTATAAAAATAATCAAAACGGCTTGCTAAACAAAGATGCCTTATTGTTTTATCTCCCGCAAGATAAGCTTATACATACCGGATTCAGAGGCTTGGACATCTGTTACCACGAAGTGCTCTTGAGAGGGGGCTTTGTTATTTTCAGGAGAGATGATCACAATACTATCTTGAGGTTTTGGTGGTATTCCCCCGATGTCATTGATACAAAGATCAAGTTCCTTTTTTGCGATTGTCGTAGAGATTCTGCCACCGGCGTCCGATTCCGAATGTTTAATGGTGTAAATCGCTGTAATTTGAAACGATTGTTGATTGTCCTTTCGCGTGTAGATGATGGGCTGCCCAAAAGTGTTGCGCACGTCTTGAATCATTTGGTTTAGCAGCCCGTGCCATCGCATGTTATTTCGCTCCACTGACCGCTTTAAAGAGCATTTCTGGGCGTGTGCAAATGTAAAGCGGATAGCTATAGACTTCCGGTTTTACCCATGCATTACGGTCGTGGTCGACGATAAGCATGGTGTAGAGCGGTTTTCCAACCGTGTTGGCAAAATCCAAACTTTCTCCCGGTGCAAAGGTTTTTTGGAATACACCAGGCGCATCAACAGGAAAGAATTGACATTCATCCGGCTTAATGCCTATAGCGCGCTTTGTTCCAGCCTTCGCACTCACATTATAGTTGTGAATACTCCGGTAATTAATGAAAGTGACACCTGCAAAGTCAAAACTACCAAAGCTCCCAGAGCCAATCGAACTTGGTGTTGCAACACCTCCGGCGCTATTGAGTGTCTGTGCTAAGGCTGTGTTTAAATAGGTCTCACGAATTGTTTTATGGTTTTTCAATTTGGAGAAAAATTCATTTCCACAAAGCCCAATAATGCGTGAACGATCAGAA
>NZ_JBHIOP010000098.1:0-3172 GCF_042195625.1 Bartonella sp. AP9QHHD
CGGTGAGGTACAAGCCAAGCAAGGCAGCACAATTACTTTAAATGATAATGTTATAGTAACATCTGAAAATAATGGGCTTCATGCAGATGGTGAACAATCTAAAATCACAATGACTGGAGGAACTGTAAAAGCAAAAGAAGCTGCATTTGTCTTAAAAGATGGCGGATATATTGATGTCACAGATATTTCTGCGAAAGCACAGTGCAATGGGATAAGCATTGATGACTCCAAAAACGATCAGACTTCAAGAATCAACCTGACCAATACAAACCTTTTTGTCGAAGATGGAACGGGTATTGTTGCCAACAATTCATCAAATGGTAAACTCAACCTCAAAGATTCAAAAATCAGTGCCGACAGATTATTCGTGGGTATAACTCATGATACGCCAAAACCTGATCAAATCTTTACACTCACCGCAGAAAACTCTCTCTTACAGGGGGGAGTAAGAAATGACGAAAACAGCAGAACAACTTTCGATCTCAAAAACGATACAACATGGTTCGTAAACACTAGCACAAAAGAAAAAGATGATGCGGGCAAGTTACTTGATATTGCCCAAAGATCTCATTCTGATGTTTCTATACTTAATCTCGACAATAGTTCCATTGTTTTTCAACAGCCGACAGAAAACCATTATCATATATTGCATATAGGTTCTGGGAAACCAGACACGCAAGCAGTCTACAATGCTTCTGGTGACGCAAAGATTTCTTTTAATGTTGGATCTGTTGAGAGCTCTGATATAATCGATCAAAAAAATGATCGACTTCTGATCCAAGGGGATGTCTTAGGTACAACAACAGTTTATGTTATGAGTGATTTCAAAGATAGCAATAATATAACAGAAGCTTTTCACCCTTCTTCTAATACCAGTGGAGTTTCGCTCATTCAAGTTTCCGGGAAAGCAGATGAAAATTCCTTCAAATTAGCCAATGGTTATATCCAAGCAACTGGTTCACCTTATAAATATAGGCTTACCGCTTATGGACCAACATCCAGCTATGGTGCTGCAAATGAAACACTAAACCTGTTGGGAGAAAATGATAATTTCTGGGATTTCCGTTTGCAGAAATTTATTTTACCACAAGTAGCGAGCTATTTGGCCGTACCTAATGCTCTCTTCTACGCTGGTTTTATCGATATGGCTCAACAAAGTACTCTGTTAGCTGATCTGAGAACAACAGCTATAGGGATCGAAGATAACGTCAAAAAAAATGGATTCTTTCTCTCTTCCTATGGAAGTATCGCAACCCTATCGTCACAACAATATGGCTATAACACAAACATTCGCTATGCTGCTACACAAGCAGGTTTTACAGCTTCTGCACAAAAGAGCCAAAATACAATCCTATATTGGGGTCTTACCGGAACCTATGCTCAATTATCCCTCACCCCCCAAAATATAGAAGATGCAGACAAGAGTACGCTTAACAAATGGGCAGTCACAGCCTACAGCGGTATAGAGCATAATAGCGGTTTCTATATGGATACACTCTTCTCTTATGGGATCTGGAAAGGAAATATCTCTACAGCCATCGCTAACAGTACCACTAAAGTCGATGATATAAAAATGTTAATTGCCTCAACAACAATAGGTCAAAAATTCACAACGGGTATTAAAGCCCTCACGTTTGAACCCCAGGCACAACTTGTTTACCAGCGTCTAATCTTTAATGCCTTTTCTGATGCTGATAATCTTAAAGTTGATATCGGTGAACCTTATCAATGGTTAGTACGCATTGGTGGACGTTTGACAAAAACTACTACCTCCACAGAAAAGAACCGTGTCATTTCTCTGTATGGAAAAGTGAACTTTCTCAAAACTTTTGGTGATGATGGTAAAGTACAGATTGGCAACACCTTTCCCCTTGAGCCTACAGGATCTTCTATTGAAGGTGGGCTTGGCATCAATGCAAAATTGTCTCGCAGTTTAGCCCTCCATGGTGATATAAACTATCGAAAAAAGCTGCAAAAAACTGGTATATCCGGAACAAACTTTTCAGGAGGGATACGCTATCAGTTTTAAGGAAAGTCTGTAAATAGCCTATTCATTCTATTCAATTTAACAAAAAAGGCAGTATACATACTGCCTTTTTAATCTATGTAAGCTACTATTCTTATCCCCTGAAACTTTTTTCTTTTCTCCTCAATGATCTCCTTCCCTCCTATTTACACGAGTCACGCGGCATATTCATTATCGAATTTGTCTATAAAGCTAAGCAAAGTGTATTTTTAGATAATAAAAAGAAGACTACATTGGAAAAGATAATGATAAAAGAAACTCTCTCTTCATACCTTTTCTATGTTTATCCTCCTGTTTCTTCAATCCATTAGCTTAACACCACCCTGTAAGGATTCATTTATATGTCCATGTACCGTTTTTAGGCAAACCATTTTGACAATGCTTATCCCTCTAATTCCATACAGTATATTGATTTATAAAGATAATTCTTTGTTTTCCATGTTGAATGAGAGTCCCTAATATCGTAGGATTCTCTCATTTCAAACTTGTTTTATGTTGAAACAATTAAAAATTTTCTTGCACGTTACAAGCAGGGCTGGCGTGTGGAGAAAAGTTATATAAGAAAAGCCTGAGAAGTCCTCTCATGAACTGTCTCAAGAACCAAGGGCTTGTCACAAACATTGGGAGCTAGCAAAGTGCGATGGGCTTGCTCCTTCGTAAGCGTAAAGATGATGGAACTCTATGGCTTTAGCGTTATAGCATTCATGAACACCATCGCGAAATGGGCTGTGCTTCCTTAGAAAAATGGACTTTGGTACCCTTAGCCTCTTTAAAGAAAGCCTGTGAATAGCCCCCTCATCTCTTCTTCTTATAGCAGAAAAAATTTGCTGATCGTTTTGGTGAGTGCATCAAATAATACATCTCAACGCTATAGAGCTTTTTATAACGATTATCTTTAATAGACAATTTTTAAATATCATACTTCATAGTGCTTTTAGCATAAGCTTAACCAAGCTAGGTTTTATGAAATCCACTTTTCTCAACTTTTTATGATCATGAAAAAAAGTTTTTCTGAAGCAAAACTTCAAATCATAGAGAACATCATCGATATAATTCGTTTTGTTATTTACAATAAAAACATAATGATATAGAAACTGTCTGGGTACTTGCGCCATCAGGGGAATGAAGTAAGCATCAAAGCATACC
>NZ_JBHIOP010000099.1:0-6565 GCF_042195625.1 Bartonella sp. AP9QHHD
CGCGCTCATAAAAGATGGCATGTCCCGTTCGGATGCACAAACAGCAGCCAACCATGCTGTTCAACTCTATCAAAGCGCAGAGGAAAAGACCGAAAAAGCCATCAAAGTCCTTGAAGAACGGGCAGAAACACTCTCAGACAATCTTGAGGATACGATCAAGGGAGCAAAAAACACTGCAACTAAAGCCACAAAAACAGCCTCCAATATGGGGTGGTGGGGCTTTTTAGGAAGTCTNCCAATATGGGGTGGTGGGGCTTTTTAGGAAGTCTCATAGGCGCCATTATTTCCAGTATTTTTGGCTATTATGGTTATAGAAGCCGTAAGGACACTTTCATGTTTTAAAACGTCTACCTGTCTACCTTTAAAGCAAATACATAAAAAGCTGCACGCATAGTGCAGCTTTTTTGCAAAATTTTCTTGATTTTTGTATGCTTTTCAACACAACAAGAATTTTCAAAATCCACGTGAAGCTTTTATAATCGTGAGAAACAAGCTGCAAAATAAAAGATTTTTTTCAATAATTCTATTTTTTTATGTTTTTCCTTTAAAAAACTTCTTAAATGAAGTGTTGACTCCATCGATTATATATATATGCCATTACAGCATAACAAATATGCGACTCTTGCTCTATTTTTTCCATTTAAGCCAAACGAATTTCGCAAAAAAATATTTCTCTACGATCAACAACTTTTCTCAATGTGGAAAACATATCAATCTTACATCTCATGTAAGAGGGAGCATTATGCGGTTAACATTTCATCCACACACAATATGAGAGAATAAGTTGAATTCTCTGATACAAAGGGAATACCAACCTACCAAATTATCTATTCTCAACAAAGCAACACTCTCACCACTTCAATACCAGTATTTTAGTTTGAGGATACGAACAAAATTTACATTCTAGATTAAATGTATCAAATAAATAATGAACATAAAATCTATGAATAAACAATGGTTTAACTGTACATGCTTCAAACAAAGAACAAAATTCTATAATCATGCGTTATTAAATTTTTTTTTGTAAATATTTTATACAGATATCAAAAATCGTACCATTGCTTTCAATACAAGAAACCGACATAAAAAGTTTCATATTGAATGACCAAAATAGTCTTTTACAAATTGCGATATTAGAGCAAAAACTTCATTGGCTAATTATATGAAAAAATAAAATAGAAAATGCATTTTAATAAATATAAAAGCAAATTGTTTTATAAAAGAATATGACAAAAACTGATAAATCAACTTATGATCATGTATTTATGATTCAGATATTGAGTTCAATTTTGCACAATCATTTGAAAAAAACGATAAGATTAAAGTTTATGCGAAACTGCCTAAATGGTTTAAAATTGATACATCTCTTGGATCATATACTCCCGATTGGACTGTATTATTCGAGCAAAATGGGCAAGAAAAACTGTATTTTGTTGTGGAAAGCAAAAGAAGCATTTTCGAAGACATGTTGCGCGTTCTGGAAAAAGCAAAAATCCATTGCGGTCATGAACATTTCAAAGCTTTGGGAGAAAATACCCAATATATTGTTTCTGATAATTATCAAACTTTTATCGATCAAGCACTTCAAAAAGATACCATAACAACTTGAAAAAATGTTTTGGCTATGGAAACAACCCTCCCCTATTGTTTATAAAATGCACCTTTTTCCTACTCTATAATTTACAAGCCCTTCCTTATAACCGATTTTAATTTTTATTAAACAATCAAGAGATTGTTGAACATTTTCCAGAAAAGGCTGCACATTTAAGAAAAGAAAATTATAAGCTATTGAGAATACATTTGACACCCAAACAATCATTTAGGCATAAAAAATGATCTATAAACAAACATTGGATTTTTAAGTCAATAATTTGATTTATAAAGATTTTAACATTTTCCATGTTAAATAATAAATGCAAATGGAGCAGGCATGCACGTCTCGTGTAGGTTCTGCTTTTGCTCTCATACAGAGTGAATTGACAGTAAACAGACTCCTCGATAAACTCATTAAGATCAACTTAACCGATGGTTTTATTTTGGAGGAAGAGGGATTGTATACAAGGGGACCATCAGCGCTCCCAATCACATTTATCCCAATATCAAAACCACAGCCATCACAAACACATGTTAATTTTTAAAAGTCTGGGAATGGGGCGGGGACAATATTTTAAAGAATATCAACAGGGGGCATAATAATGCAAAAGAGAGATTCCTATACAAAAACAGAAAGGTATGTCATATATACCGTCATTATTTCCAGCATACTTTCTCTGCTGGACGGGAGCATTGTCAATGTCATCCTTCCTAACCTTGCGCATTATTTTTCAGTCGGAGAAAATAATATACAATGGGTTGTAACATCCTATTTTCTCGCCACCGTTCCAGGGCTGCTAATGGCCGCTTTTGTGCAAGGAAGAATAGGTATCAAAAGCACTTGGCTTCTTGCAAGCTTCATTTTTATGCTTGGATCACTGGGGGTAGGATTAAGCTATAATTTTCCAACTATTATATCTGCCCGTATCGTTCAAGGTTTTGGGACCGGTCTTTTGCTGCCCCTTAGCCAAACCATCATTGCCTTACAATTTGGACAGACACGAGTGCGCCAAGCCATGGGCACCATAGCCGTACCAACAGTTTTCGCTCCTGCCTTTGGTCCGCTGGTAGGCGCCTCGCTTGCTCAGTATGTGTCTTGGCGTTTGTTATTTTTTATCAATATTCCGCTTATTTTATTGGCACTCACCCTTGGAGCTAAACATTTAAAGAGCAACGAAACAACAAAAACAAAATTTAACTTATTTGCTTTTTTAGCGTTTTCCATCTCCCTTCTTTCGTTTTTTTATCTCACAGAAGCCAGAAATATCAATAACCACAACACCCTCTTTATCCTAGCGCTTATAGCCGTGATATCTCTCATATTATTCATTGTTTCTAATCAGAAAGCAAAAAACAAATTAATCGTCTTTAGCGGATTTCAAAATGCGCGCTATACATTGCTCATGATCATGGGGCTCGTTGCTTCATTTCTTTTTTATAGCTTCCTCGTTTATTTCCCACTAGCCGTTGCCATGGGAGGAAACTATGAAAAGAGCCTTCTCATCATCGGTGCCCTCCTTGCTCTGCAAGGAGTAGGTGCGTGGATTGGCAGGAAATTTATTTACCAAAAATGGAAAGAAAAATCTCCCTTTTTCATGATAGGAATTGGTTTAGTGATATCAAGCTTTGGGTTATTATGCTTCGGCTATAATATAAGCATGGATGGACTGGGATTCTTGCTAAGAGGCATAGGACTTGGCATCGCCACCATTGTCTGCCTTTCCGCCCCCATCCAATATGTCAACAGTTTATACGTCAAAGATACAGCCGTTATCACACGCATATTACAGCAAATAGGTGGTGCCTTAGGGGGTATATTCGCTGGCTTTTTGATCCATTCGCTGACAGAAGAATCCCTGTCCTTAAACCAAACATATATCGTATTCTTCATATTCTCTATCGCTGCATTTTTACTGTTTTGCCTAGCCCTCCTCTTATCGCGTAAAGAGAAGAATTTTGATTTATGATATGCTTTATTTGAACACCCTATCCATAACATTGGCAATGGCATATAAAATCATACAGCATTTACCACTTTTCGAGAAACCAACACACTGAGACATTGAACACAGCCTTCATCATTTTTATGAAAGAACACTAAACCGATAAGCTCCTTAAGCTCTAAAATTGATCACCTCCAGTAACGTACGGTGTTTGTAATTTTATGATACCTCTGTGCTTTTAAATCCCTCTAAAAACCTCTTGAAATATGGGATTTTCTGATCAGACCTTTGCAAAGATCCACGAAATTAAGCACGCGTTTCAATGCGGAATAGTTCCATAAATGCGCTAACAGACGCCCTACAGAACCAGCATAGAATATAGAACCCACAATGCCCCCAAATGCTGACCATCTTCTGCCACGCATCGCGATGCAAAAAATCGCACTGTATTGCAAACTTGATAATGTTATTCCCCCCTTTTCAAAGTCATTGAATCACTATGCTTTCATAATCACAATAGGTTCAAATGAAACTGAAGCGACAAAAACAGCTGGTAAAGCAGCATCTTCTCTCCATTTCATTGTTAACTGTCATAACAAATCTCCCCCGCTTTAATAAAAAAGCCCTCTCTCATTGAGAAAGAAATTTTAAAAACATTGAAAATCATGAAGCACGATGACAGACAGCAAACCATCTCTAAAAAGACTGTTTCTTGATTTTCACAGCGTACTCTTAGATTTCTCTAACATTTTCCTGCCTTTAAATTTTCCTTATAAGTTTTACGGACAAAAGAAGCTTTTCAGAGTACTCTTACGCCTAGTTTCATTGTTTCAAGCTCCCTTACAGACACGATAAACGTTTATATTTTCATCTCTACCAAATACGCGAGATTAACAGCGGATATCATGAAAACAGTGTTTTAATAGAAAGCAGTAAGCTTAAAGAGATAAACGAAATTGGTAAACCAATCCCTGCCCGCTTGTTCTCTCTACCGGTTATGCAAATAAAGAGCGCCATCTACTCTTTCTGACAAGCAAAGAACACACACAACATTTAGTAACATGCCATTATTGAAATTCTTGTCACAAAACCTTCCGTTCAGGGATTATGCGCATTGCCTGCTTCCTTCTCTCCAATAAACAATCTGCCAATAAAGAATGCTATTGCAGTTACGATAATACAAAATTATACTTCTGTTCTCATTCTATATTTTTCCAATTATCACGCATTATTCACCCCCTTCACTGTTATAACAATGAAAGGAAAAAAATTAAAACACAATATGGCATTTCTCTTTCACAAATCTTATATAAGCCACAAAATTGTTGCGCGACTTTCTAAGCAAGGTCAAGCAATAAAATTATATTCTAACAACCACTCCACATACCACTTTTTGATATTATAAAGCCATAAAATGCAATTATCATCTCCGCAAACAATATCTCAGAAAAACAAAATCCCTTCTGCAATCATTGGACTACTCCCTCCAATGTTTGCGCACCATTATACGCATAACGAGTTAGATGACTTGTTTATTGCATCATTTGCTCCTCCTGAAATTCCAGAAGGTACAAAAATCCAAAAAGTTAAAGCGTGGCTACGTGCAATCAATTCTCAATGCGAAGAACCACTTGAATTCCTTGGTAACCTGCTTAGTGATTTTATGGAAAAAGAATATTATGATCCAGACCCTACCGGATTGAATTCATCGTTATACAAAAAAACTCTACAGTTAAAAGAAGATCAACGTAAAATTTTATAAACGTTAAAGAAAGATGGATTGGAATATCAGCGTGGAGGGTATATTATCAAAGCAGGTCTTCTTTCTATAAAAGAGCTACAAAACCGTATTGCAGAGAAAGGACTTTCAGCAGTAGAAATCGAAATAAATAGGGCATTAGAAAATATAGAAAAAGATCCAAGGGAGGCCGTTCTATTTGCAGCAAATCTGTTGGAAGCCTCTTGCAAAGCTTATCTCGACCACCATTCTATCCCATATGCAGAAAACGCCCGTAATAATCTGCCCGCTTTATGGGAAGAAGTCGTTAAGAAAGCTAAGATCCATCCCGAAGATATGAAGCAAGAAAACTTAAAAAATCAAGATCTAGATGAAAATGACTTAAAAATGATCGCATCCGGTCTGTATCAAATTGTGCGCGGTACTATAAAGTTAAGAAACAAGAAAGGTGCAGCGCACGGCCGCTCAGAAAAGGATTTTGAACTAATCAATCTCAAGCCTCGCCATGCGCGTTTAACTTTTAATGCCGCCCATTCCCTCTCAATTTATATTTTAGAGCTCATGGATCAGCCATAATAAAAACCATATCACGACTACCAGCATTTTCTTGTGCCATTTTTAATGCCTAAAAAGCATTAAAGGGGAGTGGTTGCTTCTACCCCTACAAAACCAAATATTTCTATAGCATGACAGAATGAGTAATCACACCACCCTATAGTTCTCCTTTTCCCCGCGTTTCTAGGCTCCGCTTCTAAAGTCAGTGGCAATTTCTGTAAATGCAAAAGCCGCCCTTAAGGATGGCGAATGAGGATGGTGCAAAAGTATTGCCTTGATTATTTTTTTAAGAACAAACTAGCTGGTGTACTATTTTTGGAAAGCTCTCGTGCAGAAATATTATGATGGAGAAGCTAGTCATTATGATAAAAACACAAGTCTTAACTCCCTAAAGAGAGAGAATCTGAGCTTAGATTTAATTCCTACAAAGCCTTTATGCGCGTAAATTACATACCTATACGTTCTTCCCCTACCCTACTTAATTTTATAATAAGGCAGCTCCGTATAAAAAACGGCACTATTCTTACATACCATAGCCATTATGTATGTTAGGATAGTGTAAAAAGCTGTTATTTCTCTATCTGAGCCGTAAAGCACTGCCCCCACAGATCATAGGCATAGGCTCGCTACCCCAAAAAGCTTGCTAGGTAAAAATCCCCCTTAGTATTTAGTGATATAGATAGTTTGGAGTTCAAGGAATTGTGTACAGTTTTTTGTTGCAAAAAGTTGGCAGATT
>NZ_JBHIOP010000100.1:0-1093 GCF_042195625.1 Bartonella sp. AP9QHHD
CGGAATACGAAGACTTTTTTCTCCTTCTCATAAGGAAGGTGTTGCAACAGACACGTTAAGAGCAATCAGTAAACATTTAGGCAATGAAGCTTCTGAAGATCTAGGAAAATCTTTTAAGAATGCGGTCTCTACCGATTATGTAGCTGATCATAGTCCTTTTTTACAGGATCTTGTTTTTGATATCGCGAAAAGAAATCAAGGAGCTTATCTTGATTTGACTAAAAGAGCTGGGCAGAGAGCGCTGGGAGGAGGGGAGCGTATTCATCAAGCTGCTGATGAACACTTTGTTCCTCGTCAAAATGTCACAGGTTTAAAAGGTGATCTTATCGCGAGTAGGAAAGAAGCATCCCATACTCTTTATGAAATAGCTAAAAAGATACCAATAGGAGAGAAATATTATGGGGCACTTAATGAATTAATGGAGCGTCCATACTTTAAACAAGCTTATAATAAAGGGCTAAGGGGATTCATTAGTGATGGCAATAAAGCCAGTCCGTTTTCTTCTGAAAAATTTAGCCTTCTTAAAGAGAAACCCAACATGGGTATTCTCCATAAAACTAAGGAGGCTATTGATTTTATGATACGGGCAGAAAAGAGGCAAGGAAACAATAGCAAAGTTCGTAGCTTAGTAGATATCGACAAAAAGTTATTAGAGATTATGGATGATATATCGTCTGAATATAAGAAAGGGCGGGCATTGTATCATCAATATAGTTCACATGTAGATGCTATGGGTAAAGGTTCTAAAATCCTTAGCAAGTCGGTTAATAAGGATGAGTTCAGTAAAATCTTTGATGAATTATCAGAGGGAGAACAAGAATACTTTAAAAAGGGATCAAGAGCAAAACTTTTACAAGGTATGGGGCAAGCAGGAGATGAAGTATCCAAGGCAAAGGAGATTTTTGGTACGAATGATCTGTATGAACGATTTGCAAAGATTTATGGAGCAGATAAAGCTTCTGCTGTTAAGAATGTTGTCAATAAAGAAGCTGATTATGCAGATTTTTATAACAGAATACCAGGTCGTGTAGCGGATGAAAAGATATCTTTTACGCATAATGTCAGTATGCCAACGGGTAAACGTGATGCAGCT
>NZ_JBHIOP010000101.1:0-50205 GCF_042195625.1 Bartonella sp. AP9QHHD
AGCCTTGGCACTCTCCGAGAGCTTTTCCTGTGTAAAAAAACTCTTCAACCATTGCCAAAAGTTGGAAAAGCTTTGTTTAACGCCCTCCCACAAATTGCCAAACCACTCGACAACAGCGCTAAGCTCTTGTTTAAACTTTTGCCAAGTTTGAGAGAAATCAAAAGCAGCAGCAATGATATTTTTCCATTTGGTGATGGTGGTGGTATCAGCACCAAAATAAACCAAGACGTGTGCGCCAGTCATGGTAAAGCGCAACACACGTAGAGCAATGTTAAAAGCCATCAGGGCGGCAATGGTTTTGATAATGGCGCTTGTTAAAACGGGATGGTCCTTGCCCCATGCCATTTTACAAAACGCGCATTTAATGGTAAAAAATAACCATAAAAACAATAAATTATCACGTATTTCTAACTAATCTCACCTCTTCCCACTTAGTACAAAACCTAATGTCAAACTACATCCAACGGAGTTTTGTATAGTATGTAGCCTTTCGGAAATTGTGGCTTATCAGCGGATTCTGTATATTTTTATATTTCATTCGTTCAAAGAAGACACTGAGCACTCAAAGAACCCTCAACGCTCTATTAAAGCCTTCTCTCATTTTTGCTGTCAAAAACTCATTCGATACATAATGTAGGTAAGAACAATCAATTATCACATATCCACTCTAATTTCACCTTTTTCCACTAAATATAAAATATTAAAAACACTACTATTCTTATTTATATTATATTTTTTACTTTATTTTATATAACTGTATTTCTTTAATTATACATCAAGAAATATTAAAATAAATGAATATTGATATAAAATAATATGTACCATTAATAAAAAACTTATTTTTAAAATATAATTATATAAAAATACATTATGAAATAAATTTAATATTACATAATTAAACATAAATACAACTTTAAATTTGACAAAAAAAGCAAAACAAAATATCAAAGTGCTGTGTTATTAAAATAAAAGCAATATCTATTTCCACTTCTGCTTATGAAGTTAGCAGGAAAATGAATGTTGGGGGCTTTAAAAGGAGTAGACTGATGCCTAAAAAATTTCTTCTATCCTGCACAGCAATTGTGGCAGTTGTACTTTCTGGTATCAATCTTAATGCACAAGCTAAAAATCTTGAAATTTCAGAAAATAAAAAAGAAGTTTCCAACGAAACCTACGAAATTATTCACGCAAAAAAAGGTGGTCAAATTATCGGCAAGCATTTGACGATAATCGGAAACAAAAAAACAAACACCAACATAGGCACAAATGCGCACGCTATAACAGCTGAAGGTTCTAACACTGCGATTGAATTACTGGATGGTACAACCATTAAAGGAACTGGTTTTAGCATTTTCTTCGGTCTTGAAGCAAAGGATGGTGCTACACTGAAAATGACTGGGGGAACTATCACAGTTTCCAACACTGGCACTAAATTCTTGAACAGTAAGAATGCTGAAAACAAGCTAAAAGATATAATAATATCAAGTGGCAAAGGCAAAGCTCCACTAACTTTTGCAATATTTGCAGACAAAGACAGTGAAGTCACTTTAGAAAATGTAAAAGTGACTAAGGCAACGAATAGCGTTACAGCAAATAATAAATCTGAAATCACGATATTGGGAGGATCATTTGATGCCACAAAGGCAGCAATATCTGCTTACAATGGCAGTCGCGTAACTCTAACTAACAATGTTCAAACTACATCATCTCATGGCACTGGACTCCATGCAACAGATTCAGAAACCACAATCGAAATGACGGGAGGAAGCGTAATCACAGAAAAAATGGCGTTGGTTGCAGAAAACGGTGGACATATCAAGGTCACGGATGTTGCGTTAACTGCGACGAATGATAAAATCGGAACAGTTGTCGCCGGCGGTCCGAACAGCGTGATTGAATTGCATGGGAATACAACAATTAAGAATGCTGTAATCGGTCTTCATGCACAAAACAGTGGAATGATTAAAATGATCGGAGGGACCATTACAGCTTCTGCAACCGGCGCTGGTTTCTATAATAGTAAGAGCAATGGAAACAAGCTAGAAAATGTGAAAATATCGGGCAGTAACCATAAAGAGCCTAAAATCACAGGAATAGGTGCCGACAAGGAAAGCAACGTCACTTTAGAAAATGTAACAGTTACGCAGGCAAAAAGTGGCATAGTTGCAA
Source organism: Bartonella sp. AP9QHHD (assembly GCF_042195625.1). NCBI lineage: Bacteria > Pseudomonadati > Pseudomonadota > Alphaproteobacteria > Hyphomicrobiales > Bartonellaceae > Bartonella > Bartonella sp. AP9QHHD. Next base: position 2,170 of record NZ_JBHIOP010000101.1, read on the forward strand.
ATAATCATTCTAAAGTAACGGTTTCTGGAGGATTATTTGAGGGCAAAAACGTAGGGGTATACGCTGGAAACGGCAGCAACATTACTTTAACCAGCAATAAAAAAGGTAACGTTCAAGTTACATCAACATCATCGAATAGCAAAGGACTCTACACAAATGGTTTACATTCTACCATCACAATGACGGGAGGAACAGTAACCGGAGAATTAGCGTTGGTCGCAGAAAACGGTGGACATATTAAGGTCACGGATGTTGCTCTAACAACAAATGAACATGGGGGCAAGGTCACTGATGTTCCTATAATAGGCGCAGGAGTCAATAGCGCTAATAGTATGATTGAATTATATGGCAATACAACGATTAAGAATGCTGGTGTTGGGCTTGTGGCAAGTAACGGTGGCGTAATTAAAATGATTGGGGGGACTATTACAACTTCTAAAACTGGTGTTGGCTTCGTGAACAGTAAGAGCGCCGAAAGTAAACTAGAAAATGTAATAATATCAACCGGTAAAGATAAAAATTCAGGCAAAGGAATTCTTCTAGAGAAAGAAAGTGGTCTCACTTTAAAAAATGTAAAAGTGACTCAAACAGGCAACAGCGTAATTGCAAATAATCGTTCTAACATAACAATCTCTGGAGGATCATTTGATTCAAGCTATGCAACAATATGTGCTCAAAACGGTAGCAGTATCACCTTAACGGACAATGCTCAAATTACGTCACATGATGAAGCAGGCCTCTATGCACGAGACTCAAAATCCACAATTACAATGACAACAGGAAACGTGACAGGAAAATATACAGCCTTAGAAGCAGACATAGGTGGCCATATTACGGTTACAAATGTTGCTTTAAAAGCAACTAATAATGGCAGTGGTGTAGCTGCTGGTGCAGCTGCCTCTGGCTCTAACAGTGTGATTGAATTGCTTGGCAATACAACGATCAGTGACGTTAAAATCGGAATTGATGCGCAAAACGATAGCACAATCAAAATGATCGGAGGAACCATTACTGCTTCCGAAGCAGGCGTTCACTTGTTAAAAAACAAGAGCAATAACAAACTGAAAGATGTAACGATATTAAATCGTAAGGATAATGCACTACTAATCAATGCAATAATTGCAAGAAGAAGTGCCATTACTTTAGAAAATGTAACCGTTCCGCAAGCAATCAATAGCATAATTTCAGATAATGGTTCTCAAATAACAGTTTCTGGAGGATCATTTAACGCAAAAGGTGCAGCAGTATCTGCTATAAACGGCAGTACTATTACTTTAACTGACAATGCTCAAATTACATCATCTGATGACAGTGGGCTCTATGCAAAAGATTCAAAATCCACCATCACCATAACGGGAGGAACAGTACAAGGTAAAACTACTGCATTATTTGCCGGAAACGGCGGACATATTAAAGCCACGAATGTTACTCTAATAACAGCAGATAATAACGGATTCGGTGCGGAAAGCCAAGATGTTGGCAGTTTAGTTGAATTATATGGCCATACAACGATTAAAAATGCTGAGATCGGACTTTATTCAGAAAATGGCAGCACAATCAAAATGAGTGGAGGGACAATAATTGCCGAAAATAGTGCATTTGTTGTAAATAATAATGGACATATTGATGTAACAAATGTTTCTGCCACAGCAGAAGATAGAGGTATCGCATTTGAAAAGTCTAAGAACAATAGAACATCAGAAATCAATTTAACCAATACAAAACTTCATATTAAAAACGGTACTGGAATTAATGCAAATGAATCAATTGGTAAAGCCAATCTCAAAAATTCAGAAATCCGTGCCAATGTTTTATTAGTAACCGAAGCTTCAACGAAAAAAAATGATTTCACTTTTACACTAAACGCCGATCGCTCCATCTTAGACGGCAAAGTGAGCACTGAAAAAAAATTCAAAACAGTCTTTGATTTGCAAAACAATACGAAATGGACATTGAAAACAAGCACAAATAAAAAAAGCCAGAACAAAAAACTGCTTGATATTGCTCAAAGAGCACGTTCTGATATTTCTGTCCTTAACATCAATAACAGCTCTATTGTTTTTGAAGAGCCAACTGAAAATCATTATCACACGTTGCACATAGGATCTGGCAGACCAAATACTAAAAAAGTCTACAATGCTACAGGAAAAGCAGAAATTCATTTCAACGTCGAATGGAGTGATAGTGCTGCCATAAACAAACAAAAAGCTGACCATCTTCTGATTCACGGTGATGTTTCAGGTACTACACTGGTTTATATCACTGGACATTTAGAAAAGAACAATATTAAAGCAGACGCTTCTGCTCTTACCAGTGCACGTGGTCTTTCACTCATTCAAGTTTTTGGGAAAGTAAATCAAAACTCTTTCAAACTTGCACAGGACTATATCACAATAAGTGGTTCACCTTATAAATATATACTGAAAGCTTATGGACCAAAATCAAACCACAGTAAAACAAATGCTGAACAAAACCTTTTAGGAGAAAATAAAAATTTCTGGGATTTTCGCTTACAACCAGTACTGCTTGATAGCGACTCAAAAGTAAAAACCATCGTGCCATAAATACAAACTATTTGATCAAGCCCCAATGCTCTCTTGTACGCTGGATTGACCAATATGGCTAAGCAAAATGCAACTGTTAACCAATATGCGACATTTGTCTTAAGGAAAGAATAAGACAAACGGAATGGCTTTTTCTTATATACCTATGGAAAAACAGGAAGCTTATTTTTTGATAAGTAGTACTTCTAGTAGATATGGTTATAGCAGTGCTCATCTTCGTTATGCTTCTCTACAAGGAGGTGTTAACTTTGTCGCGCTAGAAGGGAAAAATATCTACAACACATTTTGGTCTTATAGAAACCTATGGACAACTCTCTTTGCACTCCAAAGAATATGCAAGACAGCAAGTAAGAGCATATTGAATAAATGGTCATTTCACTCACCGCCTATGGCAGTAAACAGCGTGACAGTGGTTTCTATCTTGATACGCTGTTTATCCTATGGATTCCTAAAGAGAAAGATCACCAATGCCCTCATTAGTACAACCACAAAATTGAAAAATGCAAAAATGTTGGCGATCTCCACAACTGTTAGCAAACAATTTGCAACGGGTATCCAAGGCGTAACATTCGAACCGCAGGCACAGCTTGCCTATCAACATTTGATGTTTGATACCATTAAAGATGCTGATAATCTGACCATTAAGATGCAAAATCCTTCTCAATGGATAATCCCGTGTTGGTGGACGTTTGACAAAAACCATTGCCACTGAAAACAGCCGTCCTATGTCTTTCTATGGAAAAGTAAACTTAATCAAAACCTTTGGTGATGATCAGACATTCCATATTGATAAGTATTATAAATGTGACCCCTCGGGAAGTTTCGTTGAAGGTGGCCCACAATTGTCCGCTAACCTCTCCCTTCATGGTGATGTCAGCTATCAACAAAAGCTTCAAAAACTGGTATAAGTGGTGCAAGCTTTTCAGGAGGAATACTCTATCAGTTTTAAATCAAGACTGTAAAAATAGCCTATTCAATTTAACAAAAAGGCAGCATATTGCTGCCTTTTTGGTTTATTATAAGCTGTTTTTAAGCGCTTTTTTAAATAGAGAACAGCGAAATATTTGAAGACAGTCATTGACCATTGGATGTTTTTTACAAAAAATTCTTTTTATAAAGAATAAAACTGTAAAAAAGAGAACAACCAAAAACAAAATGATATTGTAAAATAATGAGAAGCTTTTCTAGAAAATACAACATTACTATCGTTTGTTATTTCTCACGAATTTAATGCTTAAAATTCCAAAATAAAACTTTTGAACATAAAATGATAAGTAAAAAATAATGCAATAATATCAAACAAAGGGATGTATGTTATAAGTCACTCATATATTTCAAAATGGAAGTTCTAATAGGATTTAAAATATTACAGCTCAAACACTGCCCAGAAAATTCATACTGAAAAAATCCTATTATCCCCTTCCCTCTTAACAATGCCGCCAAACATCTCCAGAAACTTCAAAACAAATAAAATTGCATTTTCTCTTCTGTAAAATTGATCATGCTCTTTGCTCTCTATGGACAATAGGCTCTATACTTGCTTCAAAAAACTCCTTTGTATAATCGTGTTGCGCATGTAGATTACGCAATTCATCATTGCTAAGCTCTTCAAGAATAATCCCTTTATGCATAATTCCAACACGTTCACAAATATGTGCAACAACAGCAAGATCATGGGATACCATTAAATAAGTAAGCTTTTTTCTCACGCGCAGTGATTTCAACAAGTTTAAAATTTCAGCCTGTACCGACACATCCAATGCAGATGTTGGCTCATCAAGCAACAACACCTCTGGCTCAATAATTAAAGCACGTGCAAGAGCAATACGCTGACGCTGCCCTCCAGACAACTCATGAGGATAACGATAAAGAAATGAAGAATCTAAACCAACGGAATCTAAAGCATCCTCCACCCGCTCTCTTTGATTATCCATTCCATGGATTTTGAGCGATTCAGAAAGAACCGTATGGACCATTTTTCTTGGATGCAGCGAAGCATAAGGATCTTGAAAAACCATTTGAATACAGCGTAAAAAATCCTTACTTCTTTTCTTTTCAACTTCTTGTCCAGCAAAAAGGAATTTTCCACTATAATCTGGAATAAGCCCCACCAATGTATTCAAAATAGTTGACTTTCCACATCCGGATTCACCAATCAAACCATAAGCTTCACCACGCTTAATATGAAAATTAACATTTTTAACAACTGTTACTGCCTTATGCCTGTGCCCAAAAGTTACAGATAAATTAGAAACATCAATAATATTCTCACAATTTGTCATGAGGAACCTCCTCAACGCCATTAACAATCGTAGGATTATACAACCAATCAGGATCACGCTCAGGAACAGCCAAAATATCAACTGGATTATCAAGCCGTGGCAAACTCGCGAGCAACGCCTTTGTATAAGGATGACAAGCGTGAGACAAATCAGAAGCAGGCAACTCTTCTAAGACACGGCCCGCATACATCACCAAAATACGATCACAAAAATCAGCAATCATATTTAAATCATGACTAATGAAAATAAGTCCCGTTCCAGATTTTGTCACAAGTTCATCTAATACAGATAAAACTTGTCGTCTGACCGTAATATCAAGTGCAGATGTTGGCTCATCAGCAATAATTAAATCAGGTTTTGGAATGAGCATCATTGCAATCATCACGCGCTGCCCCATCCCCCCAGATATTTCATGAGGAAAGAGACGCATCACATGTTCAGGATCACGAATATGAACAGATTCTAACATAGATATGGTGCGCTCCCTCGCTTCAGCTTTTGAAACACGGTAATGAATACGGTAAGCCTCCATAATCTGTTCCCCGATCCGTATTAATGGATTAAGTGAATATTTGGGATCCTGTAAAATCATTGAAATACGTTTCCCACGGATTTTTCGCATCTGAGGTTCACTTGCGGCCAATAAATCAACATCCTCAAAGCGCATTTTTTTAGCTTTAACAATGGCTGCTTTTGGACTCAATCTTAGTATTGCGCGCCCAGTCATCGATTTTCCAGATCCGGATTCACCAACAATTCCAATTTTTTCTTTTCCAACAGAAAAACTAACGCCACGCACAACTTCTGAAATGCCGCGCGTTGTAGGAAAAGAAATACGTAAATCTTCTACTTCTAATAATTTATTACCCATTGCGTGGATCCAATACATCACGAAGACCATCACCTAAAAGGTTGAAAGCAAGACTTGCAAATAATATTGCACAGCCTGGTATTGCCGCCAACCACCAATTTGTCATCATAAATTCCCGCCCTGAAGAAAGCATCGCACCCCATTCAGGACTTGGAAGTTGAGCTCCCAACCCTAAAAAACCAAGACCAGCAGCCGTTAAAATAATTCCAGACATATCCAAAGTTAATCGTACAATCACTGAAGGAATACACATGGGCGCAACATGAAACAAAATAATTCGCCAAGCAGAGGCCCCTTGCAGGCGAACTACAGAAACATAATCAGAAGAACGTATTGTCAAAGTCTCAGCACGTGCTAAACGTGCAATTGGTGGCCATGCTGCAATTGAAATTGCAATAGAAGCATTTTCAATCCCTGGTCCCAATGCGGCTGAAAATGCAAGAGCTAAAATCAAACCTGGAAAAGCAAGAAAAATATCGACAATGCGCATGAGCACAGTATCAACCCATCCGCCCATATAACCAGATACAGTTCCAACAATAAGCCCTATTGGACCTACAATAACTGTTGTAAGAAAAACAACATAAAGAGTAATACGGGAACCAAAAACAAGGCGACTAAAAATATCACGTCCCAATTCATCTGTTCCAAAATAATGCGCCATAGAGGGTGGCTGCAACCGATGCCCCAGATCATTGCTAAGAAAATCATGCGTAGCAATCCAAGGAGCAAAAAATGCACATATGATAATAATACAAATAATAAGCAGACCGAATACAGCCGAAAAGTTATGAAAAAACTTAGCCAGTGCGTGATAAATTCTTTGTATGTTCGCTTGAATTATGGAGTTTGGAACAGGATCGTTTAACCAACTACCCAAAGAAGATGATGATTGCGATTTATGATGATTACTTACTGTCATATTCAACGTGTCCTTGGATCAAAAATGCGATAAAGCAAATCAGAAAATAAATTAATGGCGACAAAGATAAATCCTACAAGTAAAGTACATCCTACAACTGCATTCATATCTCCGGCTAAAAGAGCATTTGTCAAGTAATGTCCAAAACCAGGCCAAGCAAAAACTGTCTCCGTTAAAACAGCCCCTTCTAATAAAAAAGCATAAGAAAGTGCAACAACGGTAATAATTTGAACAGCAGCATTTCGAAAGGCATGCCCCCAAACGGTTCGCGCCCACGATAATCCCTTTACACGTGCAGTAATGATATATTCCTGATTAAGCTGCTCAATCATAAACCCACGAGTCATACGGCTAATATAAGCCATAGCACCGAAAGCCAAGATCAAAGCAGGCATAATAACGTGACTAAAAACATTACCAAAAGCCTCCCATTGTCCTTGGCTTGCAGTATCCCAAAGGAAAAATCCTGTTTTTGGTTCAAAAGAATATTCATAAAGAAAATCAAGTCGTCCTGGGCCACCAACCCAGCCAAGCTTGGCGTAAAATATTAACAACGCCATTAATCCGAGCCAAAATGTTGGAGTAGAATAACTTACAAGTGTAAAAACACGGACAACATAATCAATAAATGAATCGCGATACATTGCTGCAAAAACACCAAATGGAATTCCAAGACTTGTGCCAATAACAATAGCAACGGTTGCAAGCTCTAATGTTGCAGGAAACACACGCATAATATCGGCTAGAACAGGTCGCCCAGAAGTTAAAGCATCTCCAAAGTCAAACAAAAATACATTATGAAGATACTTCCAATATTGGACAATCAACGGCTTATCAAGACCCAGCTTATAATACATTGCATCATAAGCTTCCTGACTGATATTATCACCAAGAATAGACAGAACCGGATCTAGAGGAAGAAGATGACCAAGAAAAAAAGTGATCGTCACCAACCCAAGCAATGTGATAAAAACTGAAATAAGAAGTTTCAATCCTTTGCATAAAAAATCCCATAAAAATAATTTTTTCTGCTTTTCTGATACAGCTCTTTCAGTCTCTGAAAGTGGCAAAACCATTATAAAAATCCCCTCTGTAGCGACAAAACATAAAGCAAATACTTTTTTATATAACAAAACAATCTCTTATTAAGCATGTTCTACAATCCTTTTCTATAACATGCTTCTTTTTATTTTTCTGCTTCATTGTAATAAAGTCTATAACTGTTCCAAATCCATTTTTTGACATCAGGCCCCATACCAACGGTATAATATGTCTGAAATAAATAAACCATAGGACCATGCTCTAGCACATAATGCTGTAAAGTACGATATTGCATGATACGCTTATTGGGGTCTTTCTCAAACAAAGCATCCATCACCATGTTATTAATATTTTCATCATAATACCCAGCGCGCCAAGCTAAATACATATTGTGCTTTTTTGTAAATGTTGGATCAGGGTTAAACACGTGATTTAATGAAGCAGGATGTCCATCAGGATCGGCACTCCCCCACCCCATAATAGCAGTATCATAATTTCCACCACGTACACGGCTCAACAATTGATTTTGTGCCATTTTTTCAATTGTAAGCTCAACACCAATTTTGCGTGCATTGGCTTGAATAGACTGTGCAACAGACGACATATAACTAAGGCTTCCAACTAAAAGATTAGCTTTAAACCCATTAGGATAACCAGCTTCAGTAATCAGTTGTTTTGCTTTTTTCAAATCCAACTGAAAAGGCAAACCTTCTTTTTCATCTAAAGCACCTGGAACACCTAAAGACATATAAGTTGCCCGAGGAATAGCAATCCCTTTCAAAACAGTTTTTCCAAGACCTTCATAATCAACCAAATAACGAAGTGCCAATCTGACCTTTTCATTCGCAAAAATTGCATTCTTATTATTTAACGATAAGTAAATAATCTGCGGACGCAAAACACGACTAATTTTGACTGGGCCTCCTTTTTTTTCAAGATCTAAAATATCCTCTGAAGAAAGATCACGCACTATATCCACATCACCTTTTTCCAAAAGAAGTCTTTGACTTGATGAATCCGCTACATGCTGCACAACAATCTGCTTAATTTTAGGCACATCGCCCCAATAATGTTGTGTCGCCTCTAACACAACTTTATCTCCTGGAGACCAGCTCACCAATTTATAAGGTCCAACACAAGCTGTATGTGTTGCTAAATATTTATTCCCCATATCACCGTTAATACTCTGTGCTTCAATTGTTTTCCGATCAAGCAAAGCAGAAGCATAAGATTGTCCAATAACAGTCAATATGAGCTGAATAGGATAGGGTTTATCTAATTTTAATTGTAAAGTCTTATCATCAAGAGCCTGAATATTTGTTTCAATATTGTTTTTGGTAAACCCATAATCCATTAAAGATTGAGCATAGCTTAATCCTAATTTAATAATCCGTCGCATCGACCATACCAAATCTTGCGCTGTAGCCATCCTTCCATCATTAAACTTTAAATCATCACGAAGATGAAAGACTATTCTTTTGCCATTGTCTAAAACGTCCCAAGATTTTGCCATAGCAGGGCGAATTTTTGTAGGATCATGCTCATCATATTGCACTAACGCGCTGCAAATATTCGTTAATAACTCACTCGTCACAACCTCAACAGTTTGCGCTGGATCAAAACTACTAATTGAATCAATATTCCATGCCATTACCAATATATCTTTAGATGAGGCACTGAATGCCGTTGTTACAGCCCCATTAAAAAAAATGATTGAGCTTAATAAAATAGAAATTTTTTTCAATATTCTTTGTTTTCCCATTTTATCTCTTCCTTTTGTATTCTTCTACCTTTTCACACAAAGTGATTGTGATTTTGCTTAAATAGCATAGCATTAGACATCAATTTCATTTAATCAAACTAAGCATCTACAAAATAATTTTCTTATACATCAGTCTATATTCGGGATGCAGAGAATCTATAACCATAAACAAAGATCCTCCCCAATATAACTTTCTATATTCATCGCTCCCTATAAACGATCTTAATTATATACTGCTACTACACAAACATCCCTCACAGTTTCATCCTAAAAAAACTGAAGAGCTTTATATGGGAGAATATTTTCATCATGCAATTATGATTAAGCTCTTTTTAGCTTTGATAACACTAAAAAGACACACTTATTTTTCAATTTTACTATAAAAAATACGCGGTGCACTATTCCAAACCCATTTTTTGACATCAGGCGTCATCGCGACAACGCTATATTGTTGAAAGATAAACGCATAAGGTCCTTTTTGCATTAATTCACGTTGTAAATCAGCATAGAGTTGCGCTCGTTTTTGCGGATTTTTTTGAAACAACGCTTCTTCAACTTTTTGATTCATCGTTTCATCCAAATACCCATGCTTCCAACTAGGATAGGCTGTATTTCTAGCCTCAAAACGATTATCTGGATTGAAAATAAGACGTGAAGCCATGGTATGAGGATCCGCAGAATCATTATTCCATCCGATAAAAGCCGTATCAAAAGCTCGAGCATCCACTTTTGAAAATAACTGTGTACCTGCTACACGTTCAATTTTAAGACGTACGCCCGCCTGTGCAGCACTATCCTGGAGTGACTGAGCAAGTAACAAAGTATAAGGAGTGTTTGACACGAGAAAATTTGCCTCAAATCCATTCGGATAACCAGCTTCTGCTAAAAGCTGCTTGGCTTTTGCAATATCAAGTTTAAAGGGTTGCCCCTCTTTTTCATCCAAAGCCCCAAAGTTGCCAAGAGGAATAAAACTGGCCCGTGGGATACCAATCCCTTTGAGAAGCTTCTTGCCAAGACCTTCATAATCTATGAGATAACGCATCGCCAAACGTACTTTTTCCTTAGCAAAAATAGGATTCGTCGTATTGAATCCCCAGTACATCATAGTTGGCACTAACACTCTTTCAACTTTAACATCTGTTGTTTTTTGCAGATCTGCAAGATCTTCAGGTGTCAAATTACGAGCAACATCAATATCATGTTTTTGCAACAACAAACGTTGTGTTCCGGGCTCTGCAACATGGCGAATTAAAATCTGCTTCAGTTTAGGCGCTTGTCCCCAATAGTGAGAGCTTGCACGCAACAAAAGAGCTTCTCCAGGGCGCCAACTTTTTAACTGATAAGGACCAACACAAGCAGCATGACCTTTCAAATACTGATTTCCAAAATCGCCATCTTTTTCGTGTTTCATAATCGTCTTACGATCAAGCAAAGCTGTTGCACGACTCGCAACAATATTATTAAGAATGAGCTCTGCTGGATAAGGCTTATCAAATTTCATCACAACCGTTTTCTCATCGGGAGCTTGCAAAGCATCATCAACATTTTGTTCTGTAATTCCATATTCATTAAAAATTGCCGCATTACCCATCTTCAATTTGACAATCCGCTTCATACCCCAAACAAGATCATTGGCATTGGCTGATCTGCCATCATTAAACTTCAAACCATCACGTAAATGAAAAGTAATCACCGTACTGTGATCATCACCTGAAACATCCCAATGTGTTGCTAAAGCGGGAACCATTTTAGCAGGATCATCTGTCGCAGTACTGACCAAATTATCACAAATATTGTAAATAATTTCACTTCCATAAACATCATTAAGTTGTGCGGGATCAAACGTACTGATTGCATCAAGATTCCAAGCCATCACAAGGGTATCAGCGGGTGTTTTTGCTGAAACCTGTTGTACAACTACGCCCAAAGCCATAAGAGCAGCAACAAGAGAGCTGCTACTTTTCAATATTGTTTTCTTCAGGTTCATAAACTTTTCCCTTTATTTATTTTTATCAATTAATGACGCTGAAATAATATAGCAAATTTATAATTATAACATTGAATAAATACGTTCTAATCGCCTATATTTTTAATCACCTACACAGAGTCATCTACTTGATAAATTCATTGACTTACGTCTCAATAAACCATAACGAACATGCAATATATGTTTTGCTAACCAGTATTACATTCTTTTCATAACCTCTTTGCATATGATAATGCACTATATCAGTTCTCTATTAATCATCAATAAGCCTTGTCGCCCCAAAAATAGTGAGCTTTAAAAAAATCATTACGCAAAAATTTATGAATTCATTATTCTATTCCTTTAGGCGACATTTAAAATAAAATATGCAAACTTTTAAAATAGTCATCCCCCTCAAACACTGTTTCAAGATACGGCGCATCTTTACTACATGACAAAAACGACACTGGAACAGCAGAAAGACATAAGAAAATATCTTTTCTAAAACGCTATCCCCCACAAAAAGCTGCTTAATCTTTTGAAAAATAAGTGTCAAAAGTTTTACGTTTTTACCAACAAAACCAAACGCGTTAACAAAGATAAAGGAAAAATGAGAAGAATCATTCCTTCCACGCTTTATCTTTTGAGAAATAAAGCTTACAATAAAAGAATATACACTAAAATGCATCCCCCATTGATAAAAACAAAATTCATTAGACGCTTCCCCCCCAAAAGACATAACGAATATAAACCCTTCTAAACTTTAGTGTGCATCATTGCTTTACCACCATAAAAATAGAACAGAAAACAACATACCGCAATAGAACTCTCGTTTCCAGCGGAAACATACAGAGATTCAACGAAGCAATGCAGTGAATACCAGTCTGTCTGAGCTTAAGTATCCTCCCAAAACTGGAGCTCACACGCAGTAAAATTCCTCTCTAGTGAAGGAAAGTTATCAGATAATAAAACCTAACACAAGCAGCTTGAGTCATTTAACTTCAATTTTTCATCGCTGTATTTTATTTTTATTACCTAGGTAAGCATTGAGCAATCGACCTACATATAAATAAACCGACAGTCATACAAGCAAAGTAAAACAATGCAACAACAGCACCCCATCTAAAAACCACTTTGCATTCGTCAATAATCATGAATAAAATATTCATTAATTATAACCGTCATGTCATTAACAGAAATAAAAAAAACTCTTCTCAACCATTACAAATGCCAAAGACTGTTGCACAACATTGAGAGCTAGTAAAGTGTGTGATGGTGCCGATTTGCTCCTTCATAAGCGTAAAGATGGAGTGCACAATGGATTTACTGTCATACCATTCACGGGCGCCACCGCGAAATGGGTTTTGGTGTACTAAATGTTTCTTTAAAACATACAAGACATTACCATTATCTCACTTCAGATACATAACAGTTAAGGTATCACTTCTTTTGGCATCTGTTTTTTCATCCTCAAAATTATACCTTTATCGTTTTTAGTGCCAACAACAGTAGAAAATCATTAATATTGTATAGTTTGTATATTTCAATTATCTTATACAGTGGAATTGTATAATCTATACATTTATTAAATAATTCAATTATTATCCTATTGATCATTACTCTTACAAAAGACAGTTTGCCAATTTATCGACAAAAACATCCTTCAAGATGATCATTAACAATCCCTACGGACTGCATAAAAGCATAACAAATTGTGGGACCAACGAATGTCCAGCCACGTCTCTTCAAGTCTTGAGAAAGACGAAGAGAAGCAGGTGTCATAGGGTTAGCCAACAGTGTTTGAAAGTCTATCTTTTCATAACGCTCTGATTGTGGTGGCTGAAAAGACCAAAAATAGCGGGACAAACTTCCCCACTCTGTTATAATTTCTTGTGCTCTAAGTGCATTATTAAGCACTGATTGAATTTTTCCTTGATGGCGAACAATGTCTTTATTTTGCATTAACATTTTCACCTTTAGCTCATCGTAATGAACAATCTTTTCAAAGTCAAAGTGATCAAATGCAACGCGAAAAAAAGAGCGTTTTTTTAAAATTGTAAACCAAGAAAGCCCCGCTTGGAAACCTTCAAGACAAATTTTCTCAAACAAACGAATATCCTCAAAAATAGGCTTTCCCCATTCGGTATCATGATAAGCACAATAAAGTGGATCCGTTCCAGCCCATGCGCAACGAACTTTTTCATCCACTCCCTTAAGAAGACCTTCCGCAAGCATGGCATTAACCGTATTAAAAGAGAGTTCCTTGATCATCGCTTGGCGACTTTATCTGCTTGTGTTTTGACCGTTTAGAAAAAACAGGTTCTTGTGTTGCAACACTGATATCTCCATCAAAAAAGCGTAAATTTATTTGCCCTGTTTCAGGAAACTGAACCAATCGTTTAATGGGCTTATGATCTTTCCCCAAAGCCAAAACAAAACCGCGCTCCAAAATATTCTGATATGAAGTGCTTCTTAAAAGCCTAGATACTACCTCTAACCCAGCACGTTGTTTTTCCACACTACGCACAAAAGCACGCTGAAGACGTGCCGTATATTCCTTTGTATTGCGTTGTGCTTTTTCACTATTTAACAAATGCGGTGAAAAACGCACACCAAGTGCATGAAAAGAAAAACGTTTTTTATCGTAGCTTACACAAAGAGCACGCTGCAATCGACTTGAAGTTTCATCCAAACCACGCCGTGGTAAAGCAAAAAGTTGATCGGCAGTCGGAAGAGCTCGTAGAGTAGCACGCAATTTTTGTCGATAAAAATCCAAATAACGCGCGAGTCCCTTGCGCAAACGTGCATCAAGCGATGCCACCAGCACCTCGAGATCAAGCTTAACAGGAACAGCCCGTTCTGCTGCGGCGGTAGGAGTTGGAGCGCGCCAATCAGCCACATAATCAATCAAGGTCCAGTCCGTTTCATGCCCAATAGCAGAAATAACAGGAAGAGAAGATTCATAAACAGCACGAACAACAGCTTCGTCATTAAACCCCCACAAATCTTCTAAACTTCCTCCTCCCCGTGCAACAATAATAAGATCAGGTTTTGGAATAAGTCCACCTAGACCAAGAGCATTAAAACCTTCAACAGCAACAGCCACTTCCCTCCCACTTGTTTCCCCCTGAACACGTACAGGCCAAACCAAAATATGCAACGGAAAACGATCGGATATACGATGAATAATATCACGAATAACAGCACCTGTTGGTGATGTTACAACGCCTAAAATTCGAGGCATATAAGGCAAAGGTTTTTTCTTTTCTTCATCAAACAAGCCTTCTTCTAAAAACTTTTTCTTACGATTTTCAAGAAGTGTCATCAAAGCACCAACCCCCGTTGGTTCAAGAGCCTCAATGACAATTTGATATTTCGATGACCCTGGATACGTCGTAAGTTTACCAACAGCAACTACTTCCATCCCTTCTTCAGGAGGGAATTTGAGCTTTTCCATAACTCCACGCCAAATAACAGCTTCCAACCGTGCCTTATCATCTTTTAAAGCAAAATAAGCATGTCCCGAAGCATGAGTACCACGGTACCCTGATATCTCCCCACGCACCCGTACATAACCAAACTTTTCTTCAACAACACGCTTTAGAGCCCCTGCTATTTCGGAAACAGTGAATTCTGCCACATTTGTTACACCTGTTTTTTCACTAAACAAACTTACCATTTTTCAATTCTTTACGCCCGTTTCTGTGAATCTTTTTGAAACAACACATCTTTAAACTTTTGATTTATAGCTTCATCAAAATACCCATAACACCGGCTAGAACAGTTTATATTTTTAATTTCAAATCGATTATCAGGGTTGTAAAAAAACTTGAAGCCGTTGTACGGGGATGTCTAGAGTCATTATTTCATCCGAAAATTGTATCAATAGAAGTTAAAATATTCAATCCTAACATCCAAACAAACACATCTTCTATAAGAATTCCTGAAATAAAATTCTCTACACAACATAGTAATCCATTCCCGATAGAATTCAATGTATTGCAAAGTATTAAAGAGCTTTGCAATACATCAAATATATCATGACCCTGTTTTTTATATTTTATAAACTTGATACCTTCTTATTTTTCAATTGCACTATAAAAAATACGTGGTGCACTATTCCAAACCCATTTTTTAACATCAGGTGTCATCGCTATCGTGTGATACGTCTGATAGATAAAAGCATAAGGCCCTTTCTGCATAAAATCACGTTGTAAATCAGCATACATTTGCGCCCGTTTTTTGGGATCTTTTTGAAACAATGCATCTTGAACCTTTTGATTCATAGTTTCATCCAAATACCCATGGCACCAACTCGCATAGCCTGTATTTTTAGCCTCAAGCCGATTATCTGGATTATAAATAAGACGTGAAGCCATTGTATGAGGATCCGCAGAATCATTATTCCATCCGAAAAAAATTGTATCAAAAGTACGTGCAGATAGTTTTGAAAATAACTGCGTGCCTACGAAGCGTTCAATTTTAAAACGTACCCCCACCTTTTTTGCATTGTCTTGGAGAGACTGAGCAATAGGCAAAGCAAAAGGATAAGGAGAGGCACCGGCAAAAATACTGGCCTCAAAACCATCCGGATAACCTGCCTCTGTTAAAAGTTGCTTTGCTTTTTGGAGATCAAGTTTAAAGGGTTGTCCCTCTTTTTCATCCAAAGCTCCAAGATTACCAAGAGGAATAAAACTTGCACGTGGAATACCAACATCTTTGAGAAGAGTCTTACCGAGTCCTTCATAGTCAATAAGATAGCGCATCGCTAAACGCACTTTTTCATTGGCAAAAATAGGGTTTGTCACATTGAACCCCCATATGATCACGGATGGCTCTAACACTCTTTCAACTTTAATATCCGTTGTTGCTTGGAGATCTGCCAAATCCTCTGGCATCAGATTACGTGCAACATCGATATCGTGTTTTTGCAACAATAAACGTTGTGTTCCAGGTTCCGCAACATGGCGAATTAAAATCTTCTTCAATTTAGGCGCCTCCCCCCAATAATTGGAGCTTGCACGCAACAAAATTCCTTCTCCAGGGCGCCAACTCTCTAGCTGATAAGGACCAACGCAAGCAGAATGGCTTGCCAAATACCGGTTTCCCATATCACCATTTTTTTCGTGTTTCATGAGTGTCTCACGATCAAGCAAAGCAAGAGTACGACTAGTGGCAAAATGGCTAAGAATGAGCTCTGCTGGATAAGGTTTATCAAATTTCATCACAACCGTTTTGTCGTCCGGTGCTTGAAAAGCCTCATCAACGTTTTGTTCTGTAATCCCATATTCATTAAATGTCGCCGCAGTAGCCATCTTCAATTGAACAACCCGCTTCATGCTCCAAATAAGATCATTAGCATTCGCAGGACGACCATCATTGAACTTTAAACCATCACGCAAGTGAAAAGTAATCACCGTACTCTGATCATCACTTGAAACATCCCAACTCTTCGCTAAAGAAGGAACCATTTTAGCAGCATCATCTGTAGCAGAAACGACTAAATTATCACAAACATTAACAAGAACTTCATTACCATAACGGTCATTGATTTGTGCGGGATCAAATGTACTTATTGTATCAAGATTCCAAGCCATCACAAGCGTATCGGCAGGTGTTTTCGCTGAAACTTGTTGCACAAACATCCCCATTGCAAGAACAGCAGAAACAAAAGAACTGCCCTTTTTCAATATTTTTCTTTTCCCGTTCATAGAATTTTCCTTTTAAGATTTAAGGTTATTGTATAACTTCCCATGTGACAACATGCAAAAATGATAAGATCATGCTTAGAAAACACGCCTCCTAGAGGTAAAATATCAAAATCTCTAAAAGCAGCAGCCACTTTTCAAAAGCTCCTTCCCTCCCAAATACGTATAGAACAAACGAACATATGCAACGCAAAACGATCTGATTAAAATGAAGCTATCACGCACGATAGCACACGACATCACGGCACTTATAATTCAGAGCATATCAGACCAAAATCCTTCCTTGCTTCATTAAAAAGATTTCTTTTTCAAGTTTCTTCTTGCGATTTTCTAAAAAGTATCATCAAAGCGCTACTCTAATTGCTTCAAAAGCCTCAAAACAATTTGATATTTTGATGATCCTGAATAAATTTTTTCGTAACCATTTTCACCCTTCTTCAGAAGAAAATTCGAACTTTATTATAACTCCGTATCAAATAACAGCTTCGAACCTATAGATTATCATATTTTAAGTCATAAGGAATGTAACCTGAGGTATGAGAAGAGTAGCTTGATGTTTCCCCACGTACCCGCATACAACAGTTTTTCTCACCAAAACATTTTATAAAGTCCCCATTTTTTCAGAAACACTAAATTTTGCTTTATTCGTTACACCTGTCTTTTGCAACAAACAAATTTATTACTTTTTATACATATAAATTGAAATATCAAATATTAATATCTATACACGTAGAATTTATCGAAATAAATAACCTCTCTTCCCAATAGAATGTTTTGAAACAAAATTCTCTACACAACATGGTAATCCATTCCCGATAGAATTCAACGTATTGCAAAGTATTAAAGAGCTTTGCAATACATCAAATATATCATGACCATGTTTTTTTATATTTTATAAACCTGATACCTTTTTATTTTTCAATTGCACTATAAAAAATACGTGGTGCACTATTCCAAACCCATTTTTTGACATCAGGTGTCATCGCTACAGAAACATATGTCTGATAGATAAAAGCATAAGGCCCTTTCTGCATAAAATCACGTTGTAAATCAGCATACATTTGCGCCCGTTTTTTGGGATCTTTTTGAAACAATGCATCTTGAACCTTTTGATTCATAGTTTCATCCAAATACCCATGGCACCAACTCGCATAGCCTGTATTTTTAGCCTCAAGCCGATTATCTGGATTATAAATAAGACGTGAAGCCATTGTATGGGGGTCCCCAGAGCCATTATTCCATCCGAAAAAAATCGTATCAAAACCACGCGCATAAAATTTTGAAAACAACTGCGTACCTACAAAACGTTCAATTTTAAAACGTACTCCAACTTTTTTTGCATTGTCTTGGAGAGACTGAGCAATAGGCAAAGCAAAAGGATAAGGAGAGGCACCGGCAAAAATACTGGCCTCAAAACCATCCGGATAACCTGCCTCTGTTAAAAGTTGCTTTGCTTTTTGGAGATCAAGTTTAAAGGGTTGTCCCTCTTTTTCATCCAAAGCTCCAAGGTTACCAAGAGGAATAAAACTTGCACGTGGAATACCAACATCTTTGAGAAGAGTCTTACCGAGTCCTTCATAGTCAATAAGATAGCGCATCGCCAAACGCACTTTTTCATTGGCAAAAATTGGATTTGTCGCATTAAATCCCCATATGATCATGGAGGGCGCCAAAACTTTTTCAACTTTAATATCCGTTGTTGCTTGGAGATCTGCCAAATCCTCTGGCATCAGATTACGTGCAACATCGATATCGTGTTTTTCCAATAATAAACGTTGCGTTCCAGGCTCCGCGACATGGCGAATTAAAATCTTCTTCAATTTAGGCACCTCCCCCCAATAATTGGAGCTTGCACGCAACAAAATTCCTTCTCCAGGGCGCCAACTCTCTAGCTGATAAGGACCAACACAAGCAGAATGACTGGCCAAATATCGGTTTCCCATATCACCATCTTGTTCGTTTTTCATGAGTGTCTCACGATCCAGCAAGGCAGCAGTGCGATTAGTGGAAATATTGCTAAGAATGAGCTCTGCTGGATAAGGTTTATCAAATTTCATCACCACCGTTTTGTCATCCGGTGCTTGAAAAGCCTCATCAACGTTTTGTTCTGTAATCCCATATTCATTAAATGTTGCTGCATTAGACAATTTCAATTTGACAACCCGCTTCATACCCCAAACAAGATCATTGGCATTCGCAGGACGACCATCATAAAACTTTAAACCATCACGCAAGTGAAAAGTAATCACCGTACTCTGATCATCACTTGAAACATCCCAGCTCTTCGCTAACGAGGGAACCATTTTAGCCGCATCATCTGTAGCAGAAACGACTAAATTATCACAAATATTGTTAACCACTTCAATTCCATAACGGTCATTGAGTTGTGCAGGGTCAAATGTATTTATTGGATCGAGATTCCAAGCCATCACAAGCGTATCGGCGGGTGTTTTTGCTGAAACTTGTTGCACAAACATCCCCATTGCAAGAACAGCAGAAACAAAAGAACTGCCCTTTTTCAATATTTTTCTTTTCACGTTCATAGAATTTTCCTTTTAACGTTTATTGTATAAATTCTCCATGCAGCAAAACGTGCTTAATTTAAGTTTAGACGAACGATAGGCTCCTAAAGACCAAACTTTAAAATCTTCAAGAACAAGCACCTCTTGCCAATGACTCCTCTTGTCTACACTTATAAGCCAAACTAAAACATACAAAGGAAAACACTCTAATATACAATGAATGCTCACCAACAACAGAGCTTAATCACGATATCATAACGCCTACTATTGAAGACTATAAAACCTGTATTTTTTCTATCTTGTTAAGCAAGCTTGTCTCGTATTTCTTCCGGCGTTTTCTATACCATCAAAGCACTACCCCTTTTAGCTCAAGTACCTTAATAACAACGAGCCTTCATAACAATTTGACGATTTGATAAAACAGAAAAATTCGTTAGTTTGCCAAATGCAACGACTTTTATTCCTTCTTCAAAAGAAAATTTAATTTTTTCATCACTCCCCGTAAAATAACACCCTCCAAATGACATCTCATCATCTTTCAAAGCAAAAGAAAATATAAACACCATAAAAAACTGATATCCCTTGTGTACCCCCATAACAAAACTTTCCTTCAACATCGCAAAACCTTTGCACCTTTAGCACCACTAAATTCGGCGATATTTGTTACACTTCGTTTCTTTATGTTATACTCAGTTTTTTAACAAATAAATTAACCACTTTCTAATTCAGAAAAATTGAAATATCGATCTTAACATCCACTTAAATACACCTCTAATGAGAATGAAAAATATCTTTAAACGAATGTCTTGAAAAGACATTCAACAATATATCACACATTACCTATGATCTTCGGCGCATTGCAAAGCTTAAAATTTATACAATACGCCGAATATATCATGACGATGCCCTTTATCTATTGAACAGCATTGAAGACACTCTTATTTTTCAATTTTACTATAAAAAATATGTGGCGCACTATTCCAAACCCACTTTTTGATATCAGGCGTCATCGCGATAACAGTATATTTCTGAAAGATAAACGCATAAGGTCCTTTTTGCATCAATTCACGTTGTAAATCAGCATAGAGTTGTGCCCGTTTTTGCGGATCTTTTTGAAACAATGCATCCTGAACCTTTTGATTCATCGTTTCATCCAAATACCCATATTGCCAACTAGGATAGGCGGTATTTTTTGCCTCAAGCCGATTATCTGGATTATAAACAAGACGTGAAGCCATAGTATGAGGATCCGCAGAATCATTATTCCATCCGACAAAAATCGTATCAAAAGCCCGTGCATAAAGTTTAGAAAACAACTGTGTACCGGCCATCCGTTCAATTTTAAGACGTACCCCGGCCTTTGCGGCACTATCTTGGAGTAACTGAGCAAGCAACACCCTATAAGGAGCATTTGATACGAGAAAATTTGCCTCAAACCCATTCGGATAACCAGCTTCTGCTAAAAGCTGCTTGGCTTTTGCAATATCAAGTTTAAAGGGTTGCCCTTCTTTTTCATCTAAAGCCCCAAAGTTGCCAAGAGGAATAAAACTGGCCCGTGGAACACCAACACCTTTGAGAAGCTTCTTGCCAAGACCTTCATAATCTATGAGATAACGCATCGCCAAACGTACTTTTTCCTTAGCAAAAATAGGATTTGTCATGTTAAATCCCCAGTACATCATAGATGGTTCTAACACTTCTTCGATTTTAACATCTGTTGTTTTTTGCAGATCTGCAAGATCTTCAGGGGTCAAATCACGAGCAACATCAATATCGTGCTTTTGCAACAACAAACGTTGTGTTCCGGGCTCTGCAACATGGCGAATTAAAATCTGCTTCAGTTTAGGCGCTTGTCCCCAATAGTGAGAGCTTGCACGCAACAAAAGAGCTTCTCCAGAGCGCCAACTTTTTAACTGATAAGGACCAACACAAGCAGCATGACTTTTCAAATACTGATTTCCAAAATCGCCATCTTTTTCATGCTTCATAATTGTCTGACGATCAAGCAAAGCTGTTGCCGGACTTGCAACAATATTATTAAGAATGAGCTCTGCTGGATAAGGCTTATCAAATTTCATCACCACTGTTTTCTTATCTGGGGCTTGCAAAGCATCATCAACATTTTGCTCTGTAATTCCATATTCATTAAAAATTGCCGCATTACCCATCTTCAATTTGACAATCCGCTTCATACTCCAAAGAAGATCATTGGCATTGGCTGATCGACCATCATTAAACTTCAAACCATCACGTAAATGAAAAGTAATCACCGTACTGTGATCATCACCTGAAACATCCCAATGTGTTGCTAAAGCGGGAACCATTTTAGCAGGATCATTTGTCGCAGTACTGACCAAATTATCACAAACATTGCGAACAATTTCACTTCCATAAACATCATTAAGTTGTGCGGGATCAAATGTACTAATTGCATCAAGATTCCAAGCCATCACAAGGGTATCAGCGGGTGTTTTTGCTGAAACTTGTTGTGCAACCATCGCCAAAGCTATAAAAGCAGAAACAAGAGAGCTGCTATTTTGTAATATTTTTTTCTTCAAGTTCATAGACTTTTCCTTTTAAAGTTTACTATATAAATTTCCCACACAACAAGCACATGCTTAATAATAAGGTTAGATGATCCATAAGCGCCTCAAACAAAGTATTATTAAAACCTTCAAACAACACCACTTACCAACCACGGACTTCTACCCATGGCTATAAGCCAAGACAAACCAAAACATGCAACAACAAACACTCTGACATACAATGAATGCTCCCCCATAACAGAGCCTATTCATGATGTCATAACGCCTACGATTGAAGACTATAAAACCACTATTTTCTCTCTTTTGTCGGGTAAGCTTGTCTCTTCTTTCCTCTCGCCTTTTTATGCCATCAAAAGACTCTTCTTTGTTAGCTTAAGCGCCTTAATAACAAAGAGCTCTACTAACAATTTGACATTTTAACAAAACAGGAAAATTCACCCATCAACCGACATGACCTCCTCCCCCTACAAGAGGAATTTTGAATTTTTCCATAATCCTCTGCCAAATAACAGCTTGTAAATTATATTTTATTTCTAAATAAAAGGAGCATGGGCTCCCCCTGATATTCCTTTACGCACCCATACATAACAAAACTTTTTTCCACATCGTATTTTTAATATCTTTGCTCCTTTAACAACACTCAATTCATTGCTTACATTTTTTCAGAAAAAAGATCTTTTCAATGCACTAAGGTTGAAATATCTAAATATAATACCTATATAAACACACCCTTATTAGAATAGATAGTCTTTTTTTAAGTAAACTGTCTTGAAATATTATTTCTATACACGATAATAATAAGTTCGTTACAAAATCTTCAATATACTACAACTCTCACTCTGATGTGAAACATCGAAACGTTATAAAATTTCTCTACAAATTCTCGAGACGAAAGGATATCCCTTCATTTAACAAAAGAAGCGCCATGAAAATATCGCAAAAAATGCAATAAAACATGTGTATATTTCAAAAACCAGCACCGTTAACCAGACTAAGGTGATAAACTCAAAAAAGTAAGAAAAAATAAAAAAATGTTTTTCCTTTATGATAATAACATCGCTGTACTATGATAATACAATAAAAAACACGATCTTCGAAAGTATCTTAGAATGAAGCGAAAAAAAAATTATTAAATTCTTTTCATGCGTTTCTTGGAGAAAAATTAAGCCGCGTTAGTCTAAAATTGCTTATTCTTTCATTCTTCATTGGCATCGTAATGAATTTTTTGGGATGGACACCTCGAAACCTCATACAAAAAATAGTAGATTTTTTTCAATCACTATGGGAAGCAGGATTTATAACGCTTACAAATTTCTTCCATATAACTATGACAGGAGCTATTGTTGTTGTGCCTATTTTTCTTATCTTACGAATTTTTCATAAAAAATAAAAGCCTTAACATTTTCCTTGCGTTAATCTTTTCGAAAAATCAAACGACATAAAAATCCTGTAGTAATAGCAATAATCACTGCAACAATACCGTATAAAAAACGATACTTGTGCGCTGCATAAAAAATTGTATAGGTGATATGTGCTTTAACAATTTCAAGAGTCGTTGTTGCACTATCAATAAACTGTCCATCACGAAAAAGATAAGCACGAACTTTATAATGTCCAACCGGGA
Source organism: Bartonella sp. AP9QHHD (assembly GCF_042195625.1). Taxonomy (NCBI): domain Bacteria; kingdom Pseudomonadati; phylum Pseudomonadota; class Alphaproteobacteria; order Hyphomicrobiales; family Bartonellaceae; genus Bartonella; species Bartonella sp. AP9QHHD. Next base: position 25,978 of record NZ_JBHIOP010000101.1, read on the forward strand.
TATTTGCTGGCAAACGAAAATGCGCTGTGAAAAGTGTGTCAGAACCAAAACGAACCCCACCCACTTCCTCATAATAAAGGCTTTTAGCTTTTTGCAATTTTATAAGTTCATCGCGAAAGGTTTGTATTTTTTTCTGATCTTGTTCATCCGTCTGCAATGGCAAATAGAGTAATCCTAACCCTAAGCGTTTATAATCTTCAATGCTCGTAATATCGTCAATTTCACGTGTTGTGACCATAGAGTAAAAAAGAGGAACCTTTTTAAAAATAAGAGAATCTGTATTGACCCATACACCGGCATTGCGTTTTTTTTCTCGCATCACCATTGTCCGATCTTGTCCCTCTAAGCTTACAACAATATCATAACGGTTCTGTCGAGAATATAACGGATCAATATTTTCTAAAACACCAGCAATATAAAGATCACGACCAGCAAAATTTGCATCCACAGTAATCGTATTCGTTGTTACAATAATTTGGACAGTTTCGTGGTCAACTTGATCAATGAATGTAGCTGGCGTCCCAACATGTGACCATGTAGAAAAAGAAATAAAACAAAAGCAACCTGTAATGATGTATAAAGAAAATAATCTACCCATTTTTATCTCATAAGAATATCCAGAGAGAAAAGATTATCAGGGCGTATAAATAATTGAAAAGCAAGACGCATACACACAATCAACACTAAAAATGCAAGTGCCATACGCAATTGTTCAGCCTTTAACTTCCGTCCAACCCGTGTTCCATATTGCGCACCAATACTTCCTCCAAGCATTAACAAAAAAGCCAAGACAATATCAACGGACTGATTAGTCATACTTTGCAAAACTGTCGTGAAAGAAGACACAAATGTAATCTGAAAAAGTGAAGTCCCAATCACCACACTGGTTGGAACACGCAGAAGATAAATCAATGCTGGGATCATAAAGAACCCCCCACCAATTCCCATAATAGAAGACAACAACCCCACAATGAGACCAATCCCTAAAACTGGAATAATGCTAACATATATCATAGATGTCCGAAAACGCATTTTTAAGGGTAAGCGATGAATCCAATTATGTCGACCAGCAAGACGAATATTGGCTTTTCCTGCCTTACGCTTGCGCATCATATCATACCAACTTTCAACGATCATCAAGCTTCCTACACTTCCAAGAAGAATCACATAAAGAAGCGAAATCATTAAGTCTAATTGACCTAACTTTTTCAAAACAGAGAAAACCTGAATCCCGATTAAAGAACCAATCCCTCCTCCAATCGCCAAAAGAATACCAAGTTTAATATCGAGCGTACGTCTTCTAAAATGTGTAATTGCTCCTGTTACAGATGAAGCAATCATCTGGTTAGCACCTGTTCCAACAGCAATAGCAGGAGGAATATTATAAAAAATCAATAACGGCGTGATAAGAAACCCACCACCGATTCCAAAAAGTCCTGAAAAAAAACCAGCAACGACTCCCATACCAATCAAGATCAGCATATTGAGTGACATTTCAGCAATTGGTAAATAAATACTCACTTACAGAACCTTCAAGATAATTTGAGGTTTTTTTTACAATTAGAGAATCCTTCTCCAATTATCCTCTTTTCCAATAATCTCTGTTGCGTGTTTAAAAGGATAATTTTAGTTGCTATAGCTTCCGCACAAACACGAATGCGCAATACATTTCACATCTATTAACATCAACATCATAAAAATTAAAAAAAACGAGCTCCTTTTAAAAAGCTATAAAAACATAACGTTATCGCTACCACAAATGCAACGGTTAAAAAACAAAGAACACCTTTTTTTAGCAAATAAGATAAAAACGACACATGTTCCCGAGACTGCGTCCTTAAAGAAGAAAAATCATTCTCAATGCAATGATTAGATGCCTGAGCACCCATCATCCCCTTTTCTTTTATCACAGCATGCTTCACTACTCCCTCAACCTTTTTAAAAGAAGATTGCAGAGCATCACTGGGCAAAGGGCTTCTATTTTCTTGCTGCAACGTATTTTCAACATTTGTTTGGAGTGAAATTATGCTGTTTTCTTTCGAATAATTTTGCACCTTTTGAAGTAATAAGCGTTCTTGATTTCCCTCACATTCCATGTGAGCAAGTTTTTGTACAACAGAATCAGGTGATTTTGAACGAGACACCCGTCGTGTTACCGCTGCTTCTTCTAAGCTTTTTTTTTCACTCTGCAAACTTTGAACAATTGTTTTAATCTGCTCTAAAGACTGGAAAAGCTTTTTTTCTCTTTGACGACGTATATAATGTTCAGCCAAAATGGCCCGACTAATATCATCTAAATAAGATTTAAAATGCTCTTCTACCGAATTCTGCTGCATTAAAGAACGAGGCGAATGCTTCATTTGCATTTGCGCATAAACGGTGCGTAATTTTTGAGCAATATCCGACATCGTTACTTCTACAGAAGTATCCATTCTCTCTTTCTGTTCAACAAAAGAAAAGACTTTATCGTTCCTAACCTGTTTGGTCGCCTGGTCGATCGTATGACCCTTCGTATTCACAAACGCCTACCCCTCATTAACCTTTTTGAAAAGAATCGCAACAAATGATGAGAAAGTGTGCTCTATTTTAGTAAATAGAGCTTTAAGAACTTCCAAAAATTTTTTGTTAGAAATATTTTCCCCAATCTTTATCTAAAATATTTGAAAGAAAGATCTTTAATTTTTCTGTCTTCAAGATTTGAAGAGCAAAATCATTCCCCCATTTTTATCTTTTTCACTTAATTTTTCATTGCATAAAGGACCTATTGCACCATCATAAACAAAGCATAAGAAACTAAAAAAGAATATTCTCACAAGACAGTTTGATTTTTTTACTTTTTATTCAAGCAAATAAGGCAATTATGGCAATGCAAAAATATGAAGATTGAAAATGACGACGAGAAAGTACAAGTAAACATAAAAAAGCTTATACGAAAGAGAACACAAGTTATAAATTGAGACTTCATTCTAAACAATTTGGTTTCTTATGAGTATTGCTATAAACTTGTAACATACAAACAAAGAGGATCATTATGAAGATAATTGTCGCTGTCAAACGTGTTGTTGATTATAACATCAAGATACGCGTCAAACCCGATAGTACAGGCGTTGATCTGTCTCACGTAAAAATGTCTATGAATCCTTTTGATGAGATAGCCGTGGAGGAGGCCATTCGCCAAAAAGAATCCGGTAAAATTTCAGAAGTTCTTCTTGTTTCAATTGGCCCAGAAGCAGCTCAAGAAACTCTACGAACAGGACTTGCAATGGGAGCTGATCGCGCACTTCTTGTCACAACGGATCAAACACTTGAACCCTTAGCAATTGCTAAGATTCTCAAAACCATTGTTGATGAAGAAAAACCCGACATGGTCTTTTTAGGAAAACAAGCAATTGATGACGATAGCAACCAAACAGGACAAATGCTCGCTGCTCTTCTTGGGTGGGGACAAGCAACTTTTGCCTCACATCTTAACATAGAAAATGGGCATGCTACAGTTACTCGTGAAGTTGATAATGGAACACAAACCCTTTGTCTTCCCCTTCCCATGGTTATGACCGCCGATCTACGGCTCAATGAACCGCGTTACACCTCTCTCCCCAATATCATGAAAGCAAAAAAGAAAATCATTGAACAAAAATCTCTTACTGATCTTGGCGTCGATACGAAAGCACGCTTAATAATTTTAAGCGTTGAAGAGCCAAAACCCCGTCAATCCGGTATAAAAGTGGCAAATGTAGTAGAACTTGTCAGAGCCTTAAAACAGAAGAACTGCATTTAATATTCTCACCACTAGAGTAAAAGCAACACTCACATAAAAGGGCAAAAACTTATGGCAATTCTTTTATTGGCCGATCATAATACAGAAGAAACAGCAAAAGCACTCACCGCTGCACGCGTACTCAGTAATGATATCGATATTCTGGTTTGCGGAGAAAAAATTCAAACGATAGCGGAAAATAGTGCTAAACTTAATGGTGTGCGGCAAGTTCTTATTGCAAAAGCAGACTATTTAGCCCATCAACTTGCCGAGCCTATGTCAGATACAATTCTCATGTTAGCAAAGGATTATGATGTGATCATGGCAGCATCCAGCAGTACTGGGAAAAATGTGATGCCGCGCGTAGCAGCTCTTCTTGATCTTATGCAAATTTCAGATATTACCGCCATTCTTTCACCCAATACCTTCAAACGACCAATTTATGCAGGCAATGCATTTGAAACTGTACGCACCAATGATTATAAAAAGATTATAACAGTTCGCACCGCTTCTTTCACCCCAACGCCTTCCCAAAATAATTCTGCTCCCATTAAAACAATAACACCAGCTCCCAATCCAAATCTTTCTTCTTTCGTAAAAGCAGAGACAAACAAAAGTGATCGTCCTGAGCTCACCTCAGCACGTGTTATTATATCAGGCGGGCGTGGTCTTGGTTCTCAAGAGAAATTTATGGCCCTGCTTCTTCCTCTTGCAAACAAATTAAATGCTGCTTTAGGTGCCAGCCGCGCAGCAGTGGATGCAGGCTATGCTCCCAATGATTGGCAAATTGGACAAACAGGAAAAGTCGTTGCCCCTGAACTCTATATCGCCGTTGGCATTTCCGGTGCAATCCAGCATGTAGCCGGTATAATGGATGCACAAATTATTGTTGCCATTAATAAAGATGAAGAAGCTCCCATCATGCAAATTGCCGATTACACCCTTGTAGGTGATCTCCACCAAATTATTCCAGAATTGGAGAAAGCTTTATAAGCCATGAAAGCACCTCTGCATGACCAACGTGAAAGTATGGAGTTTGACATAGTCATTGTCGGAGCAGGACCTGCAGGGCTTTCTGCCGCAATTCGTTTTAAACAAATTAATCCTGAGCTTTCTGTCACAATTGTTGAAAAAGGAACCGAAGTTGGTGCACATATTCTCTCTGGCGCAGTTGTTGACCCCATTGGTATCGACACACTCTTACCAGAATGGCGAAATGATAACGACCATCCCTTCACAACCCCTGTCACACAAGACCAATTTTTTTTTCTAAAGCCTCAAAAGTCCACAGTATTTCCCAATATTTTGCACCCTAAAATCTTATCAAATAACGGATGTTATATCGTTTCGCTTGGGAGCGTCTGCCGCTGGCTAAGCAAAAAAGCTGAAGCGTTGGGTGTTGAAATCTATCCTGGTTTTGCAGCAACAGAACCCATCATCCAAAAAGATAACGGAGCTATCATTGGTGTTCTCACCGGTGATATGGGGCTTAACAAAGATGGAACCCCTGGAAAAAATTATATGCCTGGGATGGCTTTATTAGCAAAATATACTCTGATTGCGGAAGGAGCACGCGGCTCAATTGCAAAACAACTGATACAACATTTTAATCTTAGCAAAAATCGAGAACCACAAAAATTTGGTCTTGGTCTCAAGGAGCTCTGGGAAATTGCCCCCAACAAACACCAACGCGGTTTAGTACAACATTTCACTGGTTGGCCCCTAGACAATAATACCGGTGGCGGTGGCTTTATTTATCACCAAGAAAACAATATCATTTCTGTCGGTTTTGTTGTGCACTTAGATTACAAAAATCCTTATCTTTCTCCCTTTGAAGAATTTCAACGTTTTAAAACACATCCAAAACTCTATAAAATCTTTAAAGGCGCAAAACGTCTTTCCTATGGTGCACGTGTTATCAGCGAAGGAGGTTGGCAATCTGTACCAAAACTCACCTTTCCTGGTGGGGCGCTTATTGGCTGCTCTGCTGGATTTGTCAATGTTCCTCGTATCAAAGGATCACACAATGCCATCTTATCTGGCATATTAGCTGCCGATAAAATGGCTACCGCTCTTGCACAAGGGCGTGCCCATGATGAGGTTAAAGAAATCGAAGAACAGTGGCGAAAAGGGCTCATTGGCAAAGATCTTTATAAAGTGCGAAATGCCAAACCGCTCTGGGCAAAATATGGGACAAAATATGGAATTAAACTTGCTGGTTTTGATATGTGGTGGCAACAACTGTTCGGATTTTCCTTATTTAAAACACTCTCCCACGGAAAGGAAGATTATGCATGCCTTGAACCAGCAGAAAAATTTCAACCCATTTCTTACCCAAAACCAGATGGCGTTGTAACCTTTGATCGCCTTTCAAGTGTTGCCCTTTCCAATACGCATCATGAAGAAAATCAACCTTGTCATTTAAAAATAGCCTCATTAAAAAAGCAAAAGGACTCTGAATATGCAATCTATGGAGGACCCTCTACACGCTATTGTCCCGCCGCTGTCTACGAGTGGCTAGAGGATAATGATCATCTGACTTATATGATAAACGCTTCAAATTGCATACATTGTAAAACATGCGATATCAAAGATCCAAACCAAAATATCACTTGGATCTGTCCGCAAGGCAATGAGGGCCCCTTCTATCCCAATATGTAATTCCCCAATGTATAATCATTGTTCATTTTCCTAAAATTGAAATATACAAAACGCAATGGATAAAAATATTTCCCTCAGATCAGAAATCTATCAATCACCTTCCTGCATACGTTCTTTCACAATGTAAAAAGAACTCTATTCTCATATAAAATACTCTCTTCACCGCATGAATTTTTTCAATAGAAAAACATAACATATTTTTATCAAAAATTTTTTATCTAAATGACAAAACAATAATAAATATATTCTTGACAATTCTGCGATAAAGGAACAGCCGCGGTTCTCGAAAACCTGAAGGAAAATAAGCCCGTTCTACTTTACCCCCTCTCCCATATGATCCAAAATGCTTTTAGCCCTCTCATAAGAAACATCAGTCGTTTTAACTAGCCAAGAGCAAAACCTACGGAGGTACAATTCAAGTTTATTTTTTCTCCTACACTTGCCAAGTAATGCTCACTCAAGAAAAACCACGAATGAATGTAGAAAAAACATTGTGAGATAAAGAGATAAAGAGCATGCTTGTTCAAGCCCTTTATAATGTTTCTACTGATAATGACACGAAAAAATCTTTAATCTCACATTAACCTTTTATTTTTGCATCAAGGATAATCGCCTTGCATCTAACCTTACCAATATACTGCAATGAATGTGTACAAATACCGTAAGAATAAGCAGATGCCAAGCCATGGAGACTATCGCTATTAGCAAAACACCTGATAAAAAACAAAATAGCTTTCATGACCACTCTATGACGCGTTTTATAGAGTTGTTTTTTTTATAAAGCTTGTGCTTTCGCTATTGCTTGTAAATCAACATCCAAATTGAACACAAGTGGTATATTTAAAAGAAAGATTAAGGTGAATGAAAGCTCTGCACGCCGTTCCAGCTTTTGTAGCTAGAGCAAAAATATTGCATATTCTATTTGAGTAATCTCTGAAACGAAAATACAGCTTCATTTAGCAAGAACATCAAATCTGAAAGGAAAAAACTGTTTTCCTCTTTACTATCATCTGTCCATTCGGTTTTAAAACTTTCAAAAGCATCACAATATCCTCTAAAAAGAAGAGATAACGTATTGTCCCCGCTTTTATTACTTACGTTTTTTTATGGGAGCATATCCTTCAGAAAAAATAAGGTATCCAAAATTAAAGCAGACTTGTGTTGTTCAGTCATGGGCTTGTTTTTAAGAGATAGCTCTCATATCAAACAATAATTTTGCGACACTATCCGAAAAAGGTATAACGCAATCCTGTGAACGAACAGTTCCATATTTATGAAATAAAAAGTACAAGCTAACAGCATTATTTTCTCTGCGATCTCCAATGAGGCGATAATCTTTGTTTTAAGGAGGTTTCAAGATGCACAAAAATGATTTTGATTAATTGACTATAAGAAGAGCTGAGATAATGTTACGATATTTAAAGCTCCTAATTAATAGGCAAAATAATAAATTTTCTATTATAAATCAAATGTTTAAGATAAAATTTAGCCTTAAACTTTTCTAAGGTACTCATTATACTGTATACTGTTAAAGCTGTAGAGAATATGAAAAAATAAAGTATTTTGCTGATAAGAGCTTATATTTGATCAAGTCAGCTGCCAGTTAACTGTATGTGTTTCAAAAGGGGCTGTTTACATTTGCTCAGAAAAACAGTTTGGATATCAATAGAATATTTGAAAAATCGGCGTTATGGAAATAATCTAAAAAGCTTAGCTTTTAAAAGAGCACAAACAAGCATGAGATTATAACATTGGGTAAAATTGTTTTTTGGTTCTCGAAGGAAAAACTTTATAGAAAATCATGGGGTAGATAGAATATTGGTTACATTTGGAATTTGTTTTACTGGAAAAAATAACGCGGATCAAAATAGATAATAATGTTAAATTAAGATATTAAATATGAAATTATCTTATTGTAGTGTAATCGATTATTCGAATAAGGTAAGCCTTTGTAATGATAAAAAATGTGCTGGTAAAAAATGAGCTAAAATGGCTTATGAGTATGGATAAAAATCTTGTGGTGAGGAGAATTTAATGAAAAGAAAAGAGCATGTGTGAAAAAGCATATTTTATAGGTGCACATGCTTATTCTGCACCCGTTATAGAATCAGGGCTTTATCTTGTGGCAACACCTATCGGAAATCTTGCAGATATTACGCTTCGTGCTTTGCAAGTACTTGCAGGAATTGATATTTTAGCGTGTGAGGATACGCGAGTAACACGTGTTTTGTTGGAACGTTACGGTATTCAAAAAAAACCTTTTCTCTATCATGAATATAATGCGCAAAAAGCGGGTCCGAAGCTCTTAGCGGCTTTAGCAGAAAACAAAACAGTAGCACTTGTTTCAGATGCCGGAACACCACTTATTTCTGATCCTGGATTTCGATTGGTGGAAGAGGCCCGTAAAGCTGGTCATAAAATTATTCCTATTCCTGGAGCATCCGCTCTTTTAGCCGCTCTTATACCGACAGGGCTTCCTACTGATAGCTTTTTTTTTGCAGGTTTTTTGAGTGCACGAAAGCTACAGCGCCGAAAACGGTTGGAACAATTAAAAGAGATTCCAGCAACTTTGATTTTTTATGAATCACCGCATCGTCTTGTTGAAACTTTACAGGATATGGTCACTCTTTTTTCGGCTGATCGACCTGCTGCCATTTGTCGTGAATTAACAAAAAAGTTTGAAACAGTAGATGTTTCCAATTTGGGAAATTTGTTAGAAAATTACAGAAAACAAGCACATATTCGTGGGGAAATTGTTGTCCTTGTTGGAGAATCATCTTCTTCTTTAAATGTGATAAGTGATCAAGAAATTGATGAAATGCTATTAGAACGCGCACGGACACATTCTGCTGCTCAAGCGGCAGCTTTTGTTGCAAAAAAAACCGGTTTTAAAAAGCAGGAACTTTTTCAGCGATTAATCTTTTTAAAAAATGCGTAAAATGATACAAAAAAAACGCAGACAAAAGTCTTTTTATCGAGGGGTTCGTGCAGAAAAATTGGCAGCTTTGTGGCTACGTTGCAAAGGGTTTCACATTGCCGAAAGGCGTTTTAAAACAAAATGTGGAGAAATTGATTTAATTGCACGACGCGGAAATCTTGTGTTAATCGTTGAAGTTAAAGCACGTTCAACGTTGGCTGAAGCAATGGAAGCGGTTTCCCGAATGAATGAAAAGCGAATTGAGGCAGCTGCCGATATTTGGCTCGCACGGCAAAAAGATTATGCCCTTTTGTCTGTACGCTTTGATTTAATTGCAATTTTACCTTGGCGTTGGCCACAGCATATCCCTGCATTTTTTACATCTGATCAATAAACGGCACCCCCCGTTTTAACCATATTCAATAAAAAACATTTCGTTTTTATGTGCATATGCGTTAAAAAGTGTGTAATAATTGAGCGCTATAAGGAGCGAAATATGGATGATTATGAAAAGTTTGCAACAGGTTTGCTCATCATTTTTGGAGCGCTAATTATTGGTGGTTTAATGGCAATGCATATTGTGCTTATGAATAAACCAGGTTTTTTATTTGCATTAGCCGCAGCTGTTGTTGGTTGGTTTTCTGCTTTTGCCGTTCTCTTTGACAAGCCCAAAATCTATTTGGTTTTGATTATTCTTGCTATGTTATGTGTTGCTTCTTCAATTAGCGTTTATGTTAGTTAAAACACCTGAGATGTTGATTGAAATTCCTTTTAAAATATGAAACTGAGAAATAGATAATGAGACTTGGCTTTTTGGGAACGGGTACAATCAGTGCTTCAATGGTGAATGGCTTAATGACAAGCAACTTTGATGTTTCTTCCATTATTGTTTCGCCTCGCAATGCACAAACAGCAAAGCGCCTTTCACGCACTTATGATAAAGTTATGATTGCTGAAAATAACCAAGCGTTGCTCGATGTTAGTGATTGTGTTTTTCTTTGCTTGCCCAATCAAATTGCAGAAGACGTTTTGCGCTCTCTTTGTTTTCGTCCAGAACAGCTGGTTATTTCCGTACTTGCTATGGCAAAAGCAGCAGAAATAGAAGAGTGGATTAATCATAAAGTTTATCGTGCTGTTCCATTACCTTTTGTTGCAGAATGCAAAAATTTGACACCAATCTATCCCAATCATCCCTTTTTGCGCACTTTATTTGATGCATTGGGGGGCACATTGGTGCTGGATAAGGAAGAGCAGTTTAATCTTTTTATGACAGCTGGTTCACTTATGGGAGTATATTTTAATTTTATAAAAACTGCCCATCAATGGTTTATAACACAAGGGTTAAAAAAACAACAATCAGCAGAATTCCTTACCATGATGTTTGGAAATCTTACAGATGAAATGCGTAAAACTATAGCAACGGATCGTTCTGTATCTCTCGATTTTGCACTGCTTGAAAAAGAGTTTTCAACAAAGGGTGGAACAAATGAATTTTTGTCAAATTACTTTTCTCAACAAGGAGGAAGGAATGCTTTAACAATGGCTCTTGAAGCTACTTTGCAAAAAATGAATGCTTCTAAAAAGAAATTTTAAGATTTATATCAAGAAAATTCGTATCAAAAAATGATTTTTAAAATATTTTTTACAACCTTTTACAATTTTTCTAAATTATTTTTATTTTCGGTCTTCTTCTTTTTGCCTCAAGTCCAATATTTTTTCTACCTCACGGCTCTAGCTCTTCAATTTTGTTCCCCTTCAGGTTATCCAAACGCATGAATAATTTTTTGTTTATTTAACCTATATATTCCATTCACACATTAAAACTTCCTCTTACAAAGAAGCGACTATTTTTATGTCTTTCATGATTGTGTTTTAATAAACTCTCTTAAACACCCCCCCATTCAAAAGAGTTGATTTTTTATTTGATCAACAATTTTACGATATAGTTTAGCATGCTCTTCACTAGGCTTAGCAACAAAAATAGGGATTCCCTCATCTGAAGAAAATCGTAAAGCTGCATCAAGCGGTATTTCCCCTAAGAAAGGGAGTTCTCGACGTTCCGCTTCTGCCCGTGCACCACCATAGCCAAAAATATCATAGCGTTTTCCCGTATCAGGAGCGATAAAATAACTCATATTCTCAATGAGTCCTAAAATAGGAACATTAACTTTCATGAACATTTCTATTGCTTTACGTGCATCCACTAAAGCAAGATCTTGGGGCGTAGAGACAACCAACGCACCTGTTAATTGTACCTGTTGGGCAAGCGTTAATTGTGCATCCCCTGTACCGGGCGGCATATCCACGACTAAAACGTCCATAGGGCCCCATACAACATCTCGTAACAATTGCGTTACAGCTGCCATAACCATAGGACCACGCCATACTACCGGCTTTTCTTCCTCAACCAAAAACCCCATCGACATCAATTTAAGTCCAAATTTTTCAAGAGGTTGAATCTTTTTTTCTCCAATAAGCTGTGGTTTTTGATTAACAAGTCCTGTCAAACGTGGCAACGAAGGACCATAAATATCAGCATCCATCACCCCCGTTTTGAAACCAGAATCTTGTAAAGCTAAGGCGATATTTATTGCCATCGTAGATTTTCCGACCCCTCCTTTTCCAGAAGCAACAGCAATCACATGCCGCACACCTTCTATGGGCATTTTGATCGGTAAGAGATTTGCTCTCCGACTAGGTGCTGTCTTTGTTATTTTTTCTGCTGTAAGTGTAACAACAGCAGATTTCACTCCCTCCAAAGCACATACCACCTTTTCAGCAGAACGACGCAATGATTCCCATTTTTGCACACCTCCATCAGGAACTGTAATGGAAAAGAAAACCTTACCATCAGCAATCAATATTTCTGAAAGAAGACCCAACGACACAATATCGCTTTCAAGATCTGGTCCTTTGATTGTACGTAATACGTTGCGGACAGCCTCACTTGTGATAAGATCCATGTTCTTTCCTCTCTATAAAAATACCAGCAAATATAAGCATAAGAACGAAAAATACTTACAAGGTTCATCACCTGATAATTTTGTTCATCACTTGATAATTTTCTACTTTACTCAGCATTATAAAGTATACATCTCTTATCTCTTTAAAAATATGAAACCATCCTTAAAATAAAGAAGTTCAAACATAAAATCTGCTATAAAATCCTATCAATCACGTTTGTGCTACAACCACTTTAATGAATATTCTGATAAAAATTTTGTAAAAACAAAAACTGAAAAAAACTCTTAATCCTAAAGGATATTTTAAATTGAGCATACAGTAATCAGTCACACCTTCTTTAATTCTTTAAGGCCCTAGCTATTTATGTTCTGTAGCTTCAATCGTTATTTTCTAACACTCCTACAGTATTGTAAAAAAGCGTTACAGATAGTTATAAGGTGTTTTGTATTCTTTCAAGAGAGAGAAAAACAATCTAAGATTGACTTTTTTTATATTTTTCCTTATGGGTTAACAGCCGTATGATAGGATAAAATTGTTTATCTCGCGCATAACTACTCATAAAACGAAGATTAAGAAGGGCCGCACTCCGCGGTATTTAAATAAATGAAACGTACTTACCAACCCTCTAAACTTGTCCGTAAACGCCGCCATGGGTTTCGTGCACGCATGGCCACAGCTGGAGGACGTAAAATTATTGCTGCAAGACGTGCTCGTGGACGTAAGCGGCTTTCTGCTTAACCATTTAAATTTTCACAACCGTTGAGGATTGCTCATCGTTTCTTCGTTGTGAAACTTTTATTATGAACCTACAATGTCTGCTTGCAGGCATTTAATGAAATTGCGAAATATTCTTTTATGAAGAAAAAACATCCCTGCCGTATTCGCAAAAGAGCAGACTTTTTGGCTGTCCGTACAGGAGAAAAACGACGTGGTCCTTTATTTTTGCTCGAAGTTAAATCTCGTGAACAAACAACAGAAAGAAAAGATTCTCTTTTTGCACGTGTAGGCTTCACTGTTACCCGTAAAAACGGTAACGCTGTGAAACGTAATCGTATCAAAAGGCGCTTGCGTGAGGCCGTGAGAGTTGGTGTAACAAATCACATGGAAGCAGGAACAGACTATGTCATTGTAGCGTACCGTGATGTGTTACATGCACCTTTTACATCCTTGATTAGTGAATTAAATCGGCGAATAAAACCAAAAATAAAACATCAGCAACAACAACAAGGGTGTACGGATGGAATATAATCGCAATTTCTTTATCGCTATTGGCTTATCTTTCGTAGTGCTCATCGCATGGCAATTTCTTCATGTTGCTCCCAAACAAGCAAAGTTACAAAAACAACAAGTCATCGCACAGCAATTGTCAAAACAACAATCAGCCCTTTCTACTACCACGACAGATTTTTCTGATGATACCTCAACGTATCAAGCTACATCTATCATCGAACAGCCCATGACACCTGAAATCCGGAAAGCTGTATTGGACAAAACAGAGCGTATTGCAATCAAAACCAATGAACTGGAAGGCTCTATTAATCTTGTTGGTGCACAATTTGATGATCTTCACCTCAAAAAATATCGTTTAACAGTCGATAAAAAATCACCGGAAATCGATTTGCTAAATCCTAAAGGTTTCAAAACAACCTACCTTGCTGAATTTGGTTTTGCAAGTGCGTCTTTGCCAGCAAAAGCCTTGCCACAATCGGATACAAAATGGCAAATAGAGGGAAACAATACAATCCTGACTCCTTCAACACCCATCACTTTAATTTATAATAATGGACAGGGACAAATCTTCCGACGGACCCTTTCTGTTGATGATCATTTCATGTTTACCATTGAGGATTCTATCAGCAATGAAAGTGATCAACCAATACATCTCTCGTCCTATGCCCGCGTTGCACGTGCTGCACCACCAGAACATACAAATGCAACCTATTTACTTCATGAAGGTATGATAGGTATTGCTGGAGATTCGCTCAAAACTGAAAAATATAAAACCTTAGCAGAGCTTGACCCAAATCCTGATAATGGGCAAAAGAGCGTGACTTTTTCCAAAGTAACAGGAGGTTGGATTGGTATTACCGATAAATATTGGGCTGTAGCAGTTATTCCCCCGCAAAATAAAGAATATACAAGCCGTTTTATTTATTTTGATCGTTTGCAAACACATTATCAGTCTGACTTGCTAGGGTCGCTTTTAACGATTGCCCCAAATGAAACAAAAACTGTTACAAATCGTCTTTTTGCTGGTGCAAAACAAGTTGAAATTATTAATAGTTATCAAAATGACCTAAAAATCAAAAAGTTTGCTCTTTTAATTGATTGGGGCTGGTTTGATTTCATCACCAAACCAATGTTTTCCCTCATTGATATTCTTTATAAACAAACAGGGAATTTTGGTATCGCCATCCTTCTTGTCACAGTGCTCTTAAAAACTCTTCTTTTCCCTCTAGCCAATAAATCTTATAAATCTATGGCACGCATGAAGCTTTTACAACCGCGGTTGCTAGAAATAAAAGAAAAGTATCCCGATGACCAAACCAAACAACAAAAGGCAATAATAGAACTATATAAAACCGAAAAAATAAATCCCCTTGCAGGCTGTTGGCCGATGTTGGTTCAATTCCCAATATTCTTTGCTCTTTATAAAGTTCTCTATATCACCATTGAAATGCGCCATGCCCCTTTCTTTGGCTGGATTAAAGATTTAGCGGCACCCGATCCAACTTCTCTTTTTAACTTGTTTGGTCTCTTGCCATATACAACGCCAACATTTCTTATGATTGGTGCATGGCCTTTGATTATGGGAATAACGATGTTTTTACAAATGCGTATGAATCCCGCTCCTCAAGACCAAACCCAAGCGATGATATTCACATGGATGCCTGTTGTCTTTACTTTTATGCTCGCCTCTTTCCCTGTTGGTCTCGTCATCTATTGGGCATGGAACAATATATTATCAATCATTCAGCAAGGTATCATGATGAAGCGCCAAGGAGTTAAAATTGAGCTTTTTGATAATCTGAAAGCCATCTGGAGAAGATCACCCAAAAAAGAAGTGCATGAATGACAAGAGATTCTTCCCTTTCTGGAATTTTTTCTCGCAATTGGATTTTTATTCGTGGTGTACCAGCAATACGCTTTCTCCCCCCCGAAGGACCACCAGAAATTGCATTTGCAGGACGTTCCAATGTTGGAAAATCATCTTTAATCAACGCACTTGTCCAACAAAAAAGCTTAGCACGTACCTCAAATACACCAGGACGGACTCAAGAGCTTAATTATTTTGTCCCCGATGGATTCAGTGGGCAACTAGGAGACCTTCCCCCTCTAGCATTAGTAGATATGCCTGGTTATGGTTTTGCTGCTGCTCCTAAAAATCTTGTTGATGCGTGGACAAATTTGATTTTTAGCTATTTACGGGGGCGCACAACGTTAAAACGTGTATATATCTTGATTGATTCACGGCACGGAATCAAAAATAATGATGAAGATGTTCTTGCTCTCCTTGATAAAGCAGCTGTTTCTTATCACATTGTTTTGACAAAAAGCGATAAAATCAAATCAAATGCTTTGGAAAAATTAATTATGAGCACACAAACAAAGCTTCTTAAACGCCCAGCAGCTTATCCTGAGCTTCTTGTAACCTCTTCAGAAAAAGCTATCGGTTTAGAAGAATTACGTGCTGCCATTTTGCAAACCATCGCATAAGAGAACAATTCCTAGTCATTAACAATTTATTAATTATAATTACTAGCAGCTACTAATGATCTTGTACTTCTAGTCAAGCATCTTTATAAAAATGATTACTTGAAAGAATTCTCTTCAACTCTATTTGATAGTGTAAATTATGCTGACACTTTTTCACTCTCCCCTATCCTCTGCCTCGCGCTTCATACGCCTCATTCTTGGGGAATATGGTGTAACCACTCAACTGATTGAAGAATATGAATGGGCAAGAAGACACGAATTTCTAGCCCTCAATCCCGCTGGTCATGTTCCTGTTTTTCTCGATGAACACGAGGTTCCATTATCAGGTCCTCTTGTTATCTGCGAATATTTAGACGAAACACATGGAAGTTTACGACAAGAAAATAAGCTCTTTCCAGAAAATCCTTTAGATCGTGCGGAAGTACGCCGTCTCAATGACTGGTTCTTAAATAAATTCGAAAATGAAGCAACGCGCCATATCGTACGAGAACGAATCCATAAACGTGAAATGCCACTTGCCATTGGCGGTGGTGCTCCTAATTCACAAATTTTACGCAATGCACGTGCCAATATTTTACCACATATGAACTATCTCAATTGGCTCTGTGCCTCTCGCGATAGCTTAGTCGGTTCTGCCTTGTCCTATGCAGATCTAGCAGCAGCAGCCTCTATTTCTGTACTTGACTTTCTAGGGGAAATTGACTGGGAACAATCTCCTGCTGCCAAAGACTGGTATATGAGAATTAAATCACGCCCTTCTTTTCGTTCTCTTTTAACAGATCGCGTCCGCGGAATTGTTGCAAGTGCTCACTATGCAGATCTTGATTTCTAGCCTTCTCTCACAAACAAAAATAAAAGTGATATTTTATCTAAAGGATATTTATAGGTTTATGAATTTTTATGCATGCGTATAAACGATATAATGATTTATAATCGTATTCAACAGGGAATAAGACCCATTATAATTGAATCAAAAAAATACTTTCTTATCGTGTCACAAAAAAAGATTAGCACAGGGATAAAAAATATTTAAGAAAGCATTTTAACGACTCTCTTTAAATACAAGAGCTGTAGCATCATTAGAAGCTAGGCAAATAAAATAACAATACTTAACGCATGTTATCCTCAAGTCTCCCCAATATATGAAAAAACGCATTGCATAACATATATACTATTTGCTCTATAATAAAAAAATCCTCATCATGCGTTTTTACAACATAACAATTTTTTTAACTGACTTTCCTAAAAGATGAAGAATCCGACCAACTCTCGTGTGTAAACAATCCAACTTCTTGTTAGCCCCTTGTTTTACCCCCTTTTTACGTGATTGTATTTATGGATAACATATTTATATACAATGATAAATAATCGTTTTTTTACTTTAATCATCAATTCCAAATACCTTTTTCTCATTACCTTCATCACATTTAAAACAATCAAAATCGCTTTCTTATGCGTCACAAATAGAATTGGTAAATGAAAGAATATTAAAGAAAAGAATGAAAATGCCTAAGTGCCAAGAATTATTAAAACATTAAAGGCTAACAAAACGTATGATAATGCTAATTTTCTCTATTTATGAAGCATAAAGATAGTGGCGCAGAATAGATGTTATATTATTCATGGATACTCTCTCGTGATACCACTCACGAGCACTATCATAAAATAAGTTTAGAAGAATTGATAAATATTTCTTTAAGAAAAGCGCATGAATTGACAACATAGGTGTATTTTGTTTGGGAGATCTTGTTTTGCATGAAGAACGCTCTCCCCTTAAAGAACGAAAGAAACAAAAGCGTAAAGTAATACACAATCTCCTTTAGGTGTCATAAGCAAACCTTACTTAGGAATATTCATTACACACTCTAACGATACAAGATATTGATTTATAATGATAATCTAGCTCTGTTCATATTGAATTAGACGCCCGAATAACGTAGGATTCTCTCATTTCAAATCTGTTTATCTTGAATCAATCAAAACCACTTGCTTGCACGTCACAAGCGGGGTTGATGTGTGGGTAAAAATTGTACAAGAAAGGAGTAAAAATGGTTCTTATGAATCGTCTTAATGCAAGGGCTGTAGCAACATTGGGAGCTGGTAAATATAATGATGGTGCCGGCTTGCTTCTTCACAAACGTAAAGATGGTGGTGCTCAATGGCTTTATCGTTATACCATTCATGGTCGGCGCCGTGAAATGGGCTTGGGTGCCTTGCGAGATGTTTCTTTAAAACAAGCTCGTGAATTGGCAACTAGGTGGCGGGCTGTTTTACGTGAGGGGCGTGACCCTATTAAAGAACGCAACAAACAAAAGCGTGAGGCAATGCGCAATCTCCATTATTTAAAAGATATTGCTCTAGATGCTTTTGAAAGCCGTAAAGCTGAATTAAAAAATGATGGTGAGTCTTGTAATTGGTTTTTACATTTACGCCTCCATATTCTCCCTAAATTAGGCTGTCTGCCCGTTTCAGAGATTACCCAAACAGAGATACGCGATACCCTTGCCCCTATTTGGCATACAAAAGCTGGAACTGCTCGAACAGCACTAATGCGTCTTAATCTTTGTCTCAAACATGCGGCTGCATTAGGGTTAGATGTTGATTTACAAGCAGTAGAAAAAGCACGCGCTCTCTTAGGCAAACAACGTCATAAAAAACAAAGCTTACCAGCCATGGATTGGAGAGATGTGCCGGCTTTTTACCAATTTCTCTGCAAAACAACAACTATAAAACATTTAGCTTTGCGTCTGCTTATCCTGACAGGCGTTCGTACCAACCCTTTGCGTCATATTCGTGAAGATCAGATTGAAGGTGATATATGGACAATCCCTGCTGAGAATATGAAAGGCAAGCGTGATGCCACAACAGAGTTTCGCGTGCCCCTATCATCTGAAGCAATAAAAGTAATTGAACAAGCCCGCTGTATCTCTAAAAGTGATTTCATCTTTTCACTTACCGGTCGTGGTCCTCTTTCACATACGATGATGGCGGCGTATATGAGAAAAAATAAAATTGAAGCTTGCCCCCATGGTTTTCGCTCTAGTTTACGCGATTGGCTAGCAGAAACAACCGATGCCCCCTATGAGGTCGCTGAAACTATTCTAAGTCATACAGTTGGCGGCAAAGTAGAGCGTGCCTATCGTCGTACTGATTATCTAGAACAGCGCCGTGTCTATATGGATAAATGGGCGGCTTATGTCACGGGTCAAACCTAAAATATGGGGTGAATAACCCCATTATCTGTGGATAACTTTAGCTCTCTTGTCTCTCATTCTTTCTCAATAAGATTCATCACGTATCACATCAGAAATTGTATAATAAAATATTGTTTTCTATGAATAAAACATCTTTCTAAATGAACCAAAATGTGGTTAATAAATAGTTATGATTTGTTACCATTTTTATAGTGAAAGGATTTTAATATGACAGAAAATGATATTCTTTTAACAGACCGTGAAAGTGCAAAATTGCTTCATATGAGTGTTTCAACATTCCGCCGTCATGTAACCAATGGCTCTCTCCCAAAACCTTTAAAATTTGGTTTTTTGTCCCGTTGGTTACAATCGGATCTTTTNTTCAACATTCCGCCGTCATGTAACCAATGGCTCTCTCCCAAAACCTTTAAAATTTGGTTTTTTGTCCCGTTGGTTACAATCGGATCTTTTGAATGTCATCGAGCAAGCAAAACAGCAACGTTATAACGACGCGGCATAAAAAGAAAACCTTGTCACGTAAGGACGGACAAGGCTTTCTCAAGCTCATCAACCTGGTGCTTTATTTGGTGTAAATTCAAGGCTTTCTCTGCTGAAGCAAGACTTAAGGCTGGCATTCAGGTGCATTTTTATACTTTTTACAAAAAGGGCTGTTCAAACGCTTCTTGACACTGCGCTGTGGTATGACAGCACCTGGACGACAAATGGGAAGGTTTTCAGCTCTAAAAGTATAACACCAATATGGTCCTCCCCATTTGTAGCGGAATCCTGCTTGAATCATGCAAGCATCGATGGAAGCCTCTGCATTGATGCTTAGCTTTCTATTTTCTGGAAAAACATCATAAGGGGTTGGCATACCACATTCTAACAATGCTTTTCCTACCTCAGTAAAATCTGCTCCTGGTTTCTCCCATGCACTCAAAACTCCTGGTGGAGGCTTGTCGATGTTACATCCAGCAATATTTAACAGAATGAGACCACTTAATAATTTCAAGATTTGTTTCATTTTTTTCTTCCTGAATATTTTGAATAAATTGGCGTACGATTAGGTAATCCATAAGCCTGTCGACATATTGAACCTGCATTACCATAACAAGCATGGACACTGGGGTAGCCCTTAAATATTTGCCATGCTTCTTTCCAAGGACCACTTCCAGGAGGTATTTGCTCAAAAGTGTAAGGATTTTTGCCAATCTTTGTACCAACAAAGTCATTTTTATGATTTTCCAAGTTTACGTAATCCTGCTTTCCATCACTTAAGATATATAACGTATCTGCCATGTTTTGAGTATTATAAGCTGGTCCAAAGAAATTAATCGTTGTTTTCTTTGCTATACCATGAACACCATGCTTTTCTAAATCATGCGATCCATTGCCCGCTGTCATACTGCCGCGGCTATGCGCATCAGTATGCAATCCTATATTGCCAAGGCTATACAACAGATTCTGGTACTTCTTCGTCGAATTGGTCAAAATACCCAACTTACCTTCTAGAGCATACTGATACCCTGCAATGAACAAATCTACCAAGAATGAATCGCTATGGGGAAACATCAGAAAATAGTGTGGATCATTCTTGTTATCAGCCAACTGAACCGCATTATGGGCTGCGTCATCTGATGTTGTAAAAATACCATTGAGAAAAACATGAACCTTGCCATCAGAACCTTTTTGTAAATTCTGTTGTTCTTCATCCGTTAAATAATGTGCGTGAGGAAACAATCGCGCCATTCCAAGCAAAGGCAAGGATGGCGCATTGTTGGTCATTACAAGAAAGACTTAAGGCTTGCATTCAGATGCATTTTTATACCTTTTACAAAACGGGCTGTTTAAGCGCTTTTCGACACTTCTCTTCGGGATGACAGCACCAGGCTGACAAATGGGCAAGTTTTCGGCTTTATAGTTTTGACACCAAGTTCCTCCCCATTTATCTTTATAGTGGAATCCTGCTTGAACCATACAGGCATCAATTGTTGCCCATCCATTATTGTTTACCTCTTTATTTTCTGAATCAGGATCGATAAGACTCGGCATTCCACATTCTAATAAGGCTTTTCCTATCTCAGTAGAATCTGCTCCTGTCTTCTCCCACATATTCACGTACCCTGGAGCAGGTTTGTCAATGTTTTCAATGTCACATCCAGCTATACTTAATAAAACTATCCCACTCAATAATTTAAACAGTGTATTCATTTTTTTCTCCATAAATAACCTAAACCTAAATTATCTAAAATTGCATAAGGTGCATAAATTTTTGTATTATCATTATGATGTGCTCCATAATCACGTTTACATGCTGCCGACGCATTACCATAACACCTATGGGTGCTAGATTTAAAGCCGCCTAGAGCTTTCCCTTGCTCTATCATTGGAGTTGCTGGTGGAAATATTGCATAAGGGAACCTCAAGGGTGCCTTATAAAAAGTAGGTAGATTGTGACCAATTCCTGTACCAATGGGATCGAATATATGGTTTTGTAAATAAATATGATCTTTTTTACCATCACTCACATAATAGAGTGCATTCGCTATTGATTGAGAGTTATCAGCTGGTCCAAAAAGATAGATATCTGTTTTTTCTGCTATACCGTGAATGCCACGCTGTTCAAAGTCACGCATTCCATTGCCCACTGTCAAACTACCACGGCTATGCGCACTAACAATCGCCCCTGTATTGCCATAACGATAGATAAAATCTTGTAACTTCTTGGTCGAATTACTCCATCTCCCAAAATATTCATAAATCGCTACTCCGTACTCTACGAGCCTGTCTTTAGCTTGTGGGTGGTATGTAAAATAAAGGGGTTCATGTTCATTATCAGCTAAGTGGACAGCATTACCGGCTGCTTCATCTGGTGTGTTAAAAATACCATTATAGAACATACGCCTGTTGCCATCAGAGCCAGCTTGTAAATGCTGCTCATCTTCAGCATTTAAAAAGTGATACAGCGTAATATATTCTCCATCGCTGTCTTTTATAGGTTTTCCATTTTCATCGGTTAAATAGAGGACATTGCCATTTTCATCATGCAAAATCTCACCTACTGGATGTTCTTTAACATTTGCGACTTCGCGCACTTTGTCCCAGTATCCCAATCCTTCATCCGATAAATCATTGATCATATCTACGCGATTATGCACTACCCCCTCAAGCGATGCGACATCTAGCTGTCCTACTGCTTGGTGTGCTGCTGCGGTGTTGCGGTTGAGAGAGCCAATGATTTGTCCAGCATCTTGCCCCATCGCCCTCTGTCCAGTTGTATCAGTAAGAATGATAGTCCCATCGCTGATAGCAGATTTGGTTTCCCCTTCTGCTCCATCCTTGGCTTTGCCGTGATTTAAAACATTCTTGGCAATGTTTTTTATCGTGTCATTCCCAGAAAGGCTAAACCCATGGCTGCTGGCTTTAGCATGGGCACTGTTGCTGATATCACTGGTGCTAATGCTTCCTGTGGTCAGGCTGTTTTTATCTGCCGGCGCGGTGCTGGCAATGATGCCTCCGGTCAGCGTTGTTTTGTCTTTAACTATGATATTAAAGCCGCCATCACCCGCTTTGATGCCTGATTGTTCCACAACACTATGATAATCGCTGGAGGATTTATCGTTTTGGAAAGAGGCGCTCATGGAGCCCCCACCACCCGTTTGTCCAGCACCAAACCCAACAGAAACAGAGTTTTGCTTGCTGGAAGTTTGTCCCGTATCACTGCGGCTGGTAATGGCAAAATCACCCCCTACTTCCATTTCTACACGCTCTCCAGAAACCACGGCGCCTGCCAATGTGGTGTTTGCCCCACTCGTGGTATGAACAGTGCCGGTGCCTATAATATGGCTGTTTTTGTGTTGAACTTCCTCACTGGAACCTTCCCCTTGACTAAAAGAAGCACTACCCGTTGCCCCTGCGCCACCCGTGCCATAACCGGTGCCAACACTCATTGAAGAACTTTCACTGCTGTTTTGTGTGCTTTGCGTGTTTTGTGCACTTTCAAAGATGATATCTTTACCTGCTTCCATGGTGATCTTTCCGCTCTGTGCATCATTTTCCAGCACATAGATTGGATTGGTACCAGCGATAATATCAGCGCCAACACCATGAATGCTGCCTTTGTGGGCTTGCATGTTAACAGCGCGTCCGCCTTCTATGCTATCTGTCACCGCTGTGGAGACTTGAGAAGAGGCTTCTGTTTTCTCAGTTTTAAAGCCCACGGTTACACTGCCAGATGCACCAGCCATATTGGCAAGAGCATCCTTGGTGGAGCCCCCCAATCCTCCTAATGAGCTACTCAGTCCTTTGGTTGTGTTCCCCTTTTCCCCCGTATTGCCAGTCAGCCAATTAATAAAGTTCTCTCCTTTATTAAAGAGGTGATTGATTTTCATGCCAGTCAGTATGCCATTAATAACGGTGTTATTGCCATCCTTATTGTTCATACGGTCCGCTGAATCTTTTAAGCCTTGTACCGTGCCAAGAACACCGATATCAACGGAAGTTGTCACACCAGCAAAAGACTTTTCATGCTTTTCTTTTGCGTTAGAGGTATCATAGCTTTCTGATAGGGTGATATTATTGCCGGCATCCATGTTGACATCACGATCCGCCGAAACAATGGCTGCTTTAAATTCACATCATTGTCAGCAGTAATCTGCACATCTTGGCGTGCCGTGATGTGTGATTGTGTGGAAGTGGTTTCCCATTGATCGCCCGTATCTTTGGCGCTTGCAATTCCAACACCTACAGAAGCACCGCTGTTGCTCTTTTCAAACTGAATGCCAAAGCCTGTACGTTCTTCCTTTGAGCTTGAGGAATGGCTATTATGACCAACAAGCACATTCACATCATGCGCTGCCGAAAGGTTAATATTCTCACCTGCAAGGTCAGAGCCAACAATTTTCACATCTTTTTTCTTGGCAGTGATGTTGATCGTGCCATCCGCATTGAGAGAAGAACCTTGATGCTCAAAACTCTCTTCATTTTCTGTCTTTCCCTCACTCCCGTATATCGACACA
>NZ_JBHIOP010000102.1:0-7658 GCF_042195625.1 Bartonella sp. AP9QHHD
CGCGCTCATAAAAGATGGCATGTCCCGTTCGGATGCACAAACAGCAGCCAACCATGCTGTTCAACTCTATCAAAGCGCAGAAGAAAAGACCGAAAAAGCCATCAAAGTCCTTGAAGAACGGGCAGAAACACTTTCAGACAATCTTGAGGATACGATCAAGGGAGCAAAAAACACTGCAACTAAAGCCACAAAAACAGCCTCCAATATGGGGTGGTGGGGCTTTTTAGGAAGTCTNCAAAAACAGCCTCCAATATGGGGTGGTGGGGCTTTTTAGGAAGTCTGGTAGGCGCCATTATTTCCAGTGTTTTTGGCTATTATGGTTATAGAAGCCGTAAGGACACTTTCATGCTTTAAAACGTCTACCTTTAAAGCAAATACCTAAAAAGCTGCACGCATAGTGCAGCTTTTTTGCAAATTCTTCTTAATCACTCTAAAATTCAGCCCTCTTATTTAAAATGCTCTTTGCAATCAACATAACATTTGACAAAAAATAAAATCTATACCAAGAGGGAATGAGTGGTAATTTTTTTATTTTGGTTATCATTGTTTTTTTATCAACTATAAGGGGGAAATATATGAATATTTCACTTAATGAAGTAAAAGATGCTGTTGAATTGACTGCTGACGAAGTTGTGCCAACTATAATGCTTGATAAGTATGCACAGCGTAACGATACTCAAATTTGTCAAAATGAGCTTGATGTGAATGGTTCGTTAGAAGTTTAATAATGTATTGTTGATACAGATCTATTTACATATCTAACTTTAAAATTAAGTATATTTAAGTGCATGTTTCAGTTATTTTCAGAGAGCTTTTCTCAAAAGATTTGGGCTAAGCAAGCAGCTGAATTATCAATTTCACACATCCCTTTCGGTGAAAGGGATGTTTTGAATGCTTTAAGACAATACGCTCTACATCCTCATAAACTCTTAGCTCTTAATCCTAAATCCGAAGTAGTAACAGTGGTTAATGGAGTGCGGAGTCCACGTACTCTTTCAAACTTTCTTGTTTTAGATACGGATAGAACTATAGAAGAATATACTGCCCGCGTTGACCAATATGCCGAAGGACAAGAATGGGCGGTCATGTATTATGGATTATACGCTGCAACCCCTGTTCTATGGGATGTGGCAAAACAATTTGCAGATCAATTAGCACATTCTTTAGGTTTTAGGCCTGGTGGACGCGTAGATATTGACTGCTTCATTGGCCGGTATTCTTCTACCCATGTTGGGATCCATGTAGATCACGCTCATAATTTTGGTTTTACTCTACAGGATGGCAAAACAATGTTTGCATGGCCCAGTACACGAGAAGACCTCCAAGGGCTAAAATATCCTGAATATGAAGCGCATAAATTAACAGCAATTGCGCTGCAAAACCGTACAGACCGTGTTGCCTACTTTCCCCATGATGCTTTCCACGTTGCTGAAACTGGAAAAAATATCGCGGCAAATATCAATATTGCTTTTTGGGAAACAGCACACGATGCACAACATCATAAAAATTATGTCACGCATTTACTCCATCTTGATGATCGAACGCGACATGATATCCGCGCATCAGGAAGAGCAAATTTAAACCCTGATAATGCTTTTCAACACTCTGCACTAAACTCCGCCATCGCAAATGGTACCTTAAAACGCCATATGCTGGTTTCTCAATTAATTTGTGATACAAGTTCACGTTTATGTGTCAAGCGCCCCCTTGTTGACGTCTCCGAAATTGAAAATGAAATCACTCTTCGCCCACCTGCAACCCTGCAATGGGTGCCCTTAACTGAAACAAAAGAACTGCTCATCGCAGCAAATGGGCATTGCGCCAGTTTTGAGTATAGCTCTCATCTAGAACATTTCCTTTCTCAACTTTCATCAGGAAAAAAATTAGATCTAGCAAAATTAAATGATAAACCACATGACACAGCACAGAAGGAAATTTTAAAAGCTGTAAAAGCTTTAGCATGTTGGGGAGCATTGTGACAAAGAAAAAATCCATGATTTTTACCCAAATGGGGCTTTTCCTTGTTTTGGGCTTTAGCAGCTTTGCCGATGAAACAGCACAAGTTACATTTGCTCTCCACTTAGCAGAAAGCACAGCATCTATTTCAATGCTGCTGTTTGCAGGGCTTGTCGGGGCAATTTGTGCAGGCCCCATTGCACCACGTCTCTTACATCGCTTCCAACCAGCGCGAACAGTACCCATTGTTTTATTGTTTGAAGCACTCTTTATAGCCACAGCTGCAATCGCCAACCAATTTTGGGTTTATATTGCCCTTTCTTTCGCACTAGGTTGTGCTGGTTCACTCTTTTGGTCTGCTATCCTCGTTTCCGTCCCAGAATTTGCAACCAATGATCAGCAATTAGACCGTATCAACCGCATTATCCAAACAGTCCGTAATCTTGGCTATATTGCCGGACCATTGTTAGGAGGTGTATTGTATGGAATATCAAACGGGCAAAAAGGATTGTTTGTGTTGTCAGTCATGGTTCTTTTTGCTACCTTTATCACTCTCTTCTGTTTTAAAAGTTTTAAAATTCATACACAAACGACAAACACAACGCAAAAAAGCAAAAAAGGGCTAGATTTAACGGGTCTCTTGCGTAAAAAAAATGTTGTCTATGCTCTTTCTCCCCTCATCATTACCATCATCCTCACCTCTGCTCTCAACGTCTTATCGATTGTCCGCATCCGCACTGAGCTGTACTTCAGTGCAGAAACCTATGGGGTAATCACAAGCATGTTAAGTCTTGGCCTCGTGGTTGGTCCACTCTGTTTCTCCAGCCTTTTTCATCGCTTTGGTAATGCCGCTGGAGCATCACTTGCCGCTGCAATCATCGGCTTTGCAATTTTCTGCTTTTCCTTAACACATATTGTATGGTTAATGATGCTGTCATTTTTCATCCTTGGGGGTGCTAACGGCGTGCAAAATGCTCTGATGGCAAGTTTTATGATGAAAGCCATTCAGAAAGAACACCGAAACAACCAAATGCCTGCCTATATCTTTATCATACAAACAGCGGTGTGCCTTGGCTTTCTAGGAGCCGGTTTTGTAAAAGTGCATCACACCCAAAGCACACTGTTTATCATTGGCATCGCCACCATGATCACAGGCATCTTAGGTTTTATCATAAACCGCACTATGCAAAAAAAGGAATATGATAATGGTTAACGAACTTTGCTATCTTTGCTCTCAAGCAAACCATACACCCCAAAAGGACATGACAATCACCCCTCGATAAAATCGTTGTATCTCCCATACAACCCCACACCAACCAATAAGACTTTGATGAACCACTCTTGAGTGTGGAAGAGCTAACAACCATTCCCAAAATTTAGTTTATAGCAAAATAGAAACCGGTTTAACATCATGCAACAAGATCCTATAGGCTTAAACTTTTACAATGGAACAGGCGGCTATGTGTGGCAACTGGCAGACTATATGCGACATGATTGTCATGAGAGCTCCCACACACTTGAATTGCAAAAACCAACGCCGCCCATAGCCATCAATTCTTTCGCTGTCTACCCACGTGAACTCAATCCTTTATCACGCGTTCAATGGGCAAAAGATGTACAAATAATAAAAAACAAACCAGCACTCATTGGCAAACGGCAAATACAACCCATCACCATTGTTTCTACAAAAGGAGCGACATTTGGCGGATTCGACTTTCCCACATTTGAAGCACTTCGTGAAAGCTGCCTTGTCCAATCACTGAGAGAAATACAATTCAATGATACTCTTCTTGCCCCTGGAAGTCTTTTGATATCACTTTTACAACACGGTCTCATCGAAACAGATCAAAAAGCATTTTCAGAACAGGAATGCTACGATTGATAAAATTATAAGGATAAAAAGATGCAGCTGATAAGACCTGGCATGGGAACAGAAAATAGTGCACAGCTCATTTATGCGCTTATTCAAATGGCAAGACCACGCACAGTCATTGAAATCGGTGCTGGTGATAGTACGCGCTTTATCGCAAGAGCACTCCAAAAAGCAAAACAAGCATGGCAACAGGATAAAAAGCTTCTAGAATCCGCCATTTGGGAAGAACGAACAGCTTTGCTTGACCCTTCAGGAATTCCTGAGAATTATGAACCTCGGCTTATCACCATTGATGATTTTACAGTAGAAGGTCAATCAGCAGAAGAAGCATGGCAAAAACTGCTTCAAGACGGTATTGAAAAAGACATGGTAACATTTATCCATGAGAATTTCTTCTCTCTCGATGATGAAACGCTCAAATCTTGGGGACCAATAGATTTTGCTTGGCTTGATGCTGGTACTCCCGCAGATGATGTGCGATTTGTTACCACAGTTTGGGAACACATCACCGCGGGTGGTTATCTTTGTCTACATGAACCAACCATAACAACAACAATTGCTCTCAATGGCGAACAACGGGTTCGACGTGTTAGAACTCCCATCTGGGAAGAAATTCTCTACCGGCTTGATGGCTCCTATGAAGCTTTAACACTCCCCGAAAACCACAAATATCGCCAAGGTGGTCTGGGGATTATTCGCAAACGCACCTCTGCCGAACAAATTGTACGCGCACAATCGCTACAAGCAGAACTCATAGAAATCAATGAACTGCCCATTCGCAATGATCTTTTGCCCATGGGGAAAGAAACCCTTCACAAACGCAATACCCGCAATTCACTGATCTCTGCCATGACGTCACCGACACTGCGTACTGTTTATGCCGCCATTATCCTTGGTGCAAAAAATCTTACTGATATCCTCAAACATGTCGATTCAGATGCCAAAAACATTCACAAATCCATCAATCGCCTTTTGAATCTCGGACTTATTCACAACACAACAGAAGGATTTCAAGCCGAAGAGACAGTGTGGAAAATGCTAGAAAATAAACATGAGCGGAATAGGGAAAATTTAAGCGACCGCCATTTAGAAACAGAAGAGATGCTATCAAAAATTGGTGAAGCCTTTCAGAAGGAAAAAATCTATAGCGAAACGGAAGTTTCCAAGATATGCAACCTCTTTACGATAGACTTTGCCCGATTACGACGCACTCTTGTTGAGAGAGGTTTTTTACAACGCCATGGAGGAAAATATCAACGCATGCGCTAAAAGAGAATTGAAAAATGATTAGCGAACGCTATCGTTTTTCTTCTCTATTTCAAGAGAATGAATAACCTTCCACTAAAAAAATATAATTTCATTAAAAGGTTACAAAATCATTCATCCCATTCATATGTTGACAATCTATGGAGATGAGATTAGCGTGCCCTCTTCGCAAGAGATGCAATGGGGAGGAACAAGAGTGCGGGATGCCAATTGGTTATCAAAAAGGATTGGGTGGTTATCAAAAAGAATTAGAAATAGTCAAAACCATCAGGAGAAGATATAGGATCAAGGTCTCAATGACCTTACGATTGTTGCACGAACATCCGGGCACAGTGTTGTTGCTCAATCCAAATCATGCTCGATATTTCTAAAAACATCGTAGAAAAAACAATATTCTTGCATTGGACTGGCTAGTGAATCAAGAAAGATACTATTTCAACGAAATGTGCACAGCAGAAATAGGGCTGGCAAAACTTCCTCAAAAGATACAACAAAATGTCTTTGATCATTTAACAACACTTCTATGGAAATTCCATGGGCAAAAATAAAATTCCTTTTTTCATCTATAGCACAGTTTTTCTTTCTGAATTTTCCTTTTTCTTTGTACTCCCTCTGCTTGGAAACTCTTCTCTCATAACTGCTGCCAATGTTGCTTTTTATCTCGCTGGATCGGTAATCCTTGAAAGCATTCTCATGGTAACCACAACAGGTTTATTAGAAAGATTTTCGCGTAAACTCTTAATGGCTACCGCCTTTATTTTAAGGAGTAGCGCTTTTGTGTGCATTATCCTATCGCTCACACCTTCTGCATGGTTGATCTTTTTTACCTTAATGGCTTTTTCGAAAGCAATTTCAAAGCCATTTTTGAGAGAAATTTTATCAGAACATCTCAATGAAAATGCTCTTAAACGCGCATTAACTCTCTATTCTTTTTTTCAAAATGCTGCTGTCGTTATCGCCCCTCTTGTTGCAACGAGTGCCATAAAATACAACGCATCAACCTTCTTAATGGCTTTTTTTGCACTCATTGGTTTGTATCTTTGTGTTCTATCCATTCAAATTGTTTATCATTACCCGCATAAAACATTATCTCTTGAAAAGAATAAAAAAACAAAAAAAGCTCTTCTTTCTTCTTTAAAAACAATAATACATAATCGTTCTATTGCTTATTTGCTGGTCACGGCTTTGCTTTGTGCATTCCTCATGGGAATTTTCATCACCACCACAACACTTCTCAGTAAATTTGACAGCAATCTCGCCCCTTATAGTGGAATTTTCTTTTCAATTGTTGGCATCAGTATTTGTATCTGGCAAGGAATAATCAATAAACATCTCAGCCTTTCCGATAAATCAACTTTCTACCTATTATGGCTTATGGGAAGTTTCTCCTCATTTTTCCTCATGGGTGGGGTCTTTACCGCTGTGACTGCATTAATTGCCTACAGTGTCTATGAATCTGTCATGATTCCAGAAATATACTATCAAGCAGGGAAAACAACTACATCCCTCTCTGCCAGTGTTCTTTTCAGTTATATTCTTGTTATTTCAAATATTGGCCAAGCCGCCGGCTCATGGACAAGTGGATGGATTATCAGCCATTTCAACAATCATATCGCTTTCACCTTTTGCATGATTGTTGGTGCCTCCGCCTTTGCTTCTTGCCTTTGCCTCATGCAAACGAAAAAATAAGCAGCTTCCATATCACATATAGTTTTTGCAACCGGTGGCACAACAAGAGCACTCAAAACACTTCGCCATAAATGGCTCAATTATGATTTTGTAACACACTCTGCGGCAAAGAAGCTCGAAACTGTCTTTAAAGATTGCTCTGTAAACGCCGTTGCAAATTGTCTCATAGCTTAAAGGATTATGAGATAGACAAGCGTAAGGTAGCTACATTCTGCACGAATAATATTCTATTGATATCCATGTGCAACACAGCCAAATCATTTTTCTTATAATTTGCTCATTTCTGCCATGACCTCACCGACACTACGCGCTGTCTATACTGTTATTATACTTGGTGCTAAAATTCTTTCTGATATCCTCAAACTTGTCAATTCAGAGACCAAAAACATTCACAAATCTATTAATCGCCTTTTAAACCTTGGTCTTATTCAAAACACAACAGAGGGATTTCAAGCAATCGATAAATTATGGCAAGCGCTAGAAGATAAAAATGTACGAAATATGGAAATTTTTAGCGATCACCATTTAGAAACAGAAGATATACTTGCAAAAATTGCAGAAGCATTTCAAATAGGAAAAACTATCGCGAAACGGAAACATAAAAAATATGTAGCCTTTTTACTTTAGATTTTGCGAGATTAAGACGAATCTTGGTGGAAAATGGATTTTTAAGACGATATGCAAGCAAATATCAGCGCATACGTTGAAAGAAAAAATTCAAGCATTTGAGTTTTTCTTATGCAGCGTTTTGTTTTTTTGTTTTCTGTAAAGAGAGTTTAGGCCAGCTATGCGCCCCCCTTAGTATTTAGTGATATAGATAGTTTGGAGTTCAAGGAATTGTGTACAGTTTTTTGTTGCAAAAAGTTGGCAGATT
>NZ_JBHIOP010000103.1:0-4901 GCF_042195625.1 Bartonella sp. AP9QHHD
ACACACATGAAATCAATAAGTTATAGCACCATAAAAGTGCTGTGGCGGAGGGGGTGGGAGCGTTATATTTATATAAAATCAATAAGTTATATAAAAGTTCGGGAGTTTTGATTCCGTTGATTATTTTAACTTATTTTATGTCTATCCCGAACCTTTTTGTAGCTTTTTGATTGCTTCTATTGCAAGTCGTTTTCTATCAGCTGTTTTGGTATAAAGGGATGCCATTTTATCTTCTGTCCAGCCAAAAAGCGCTTTCATTTGCGAAACTGTCGCACCAGCATTGGCTGCACGTGTTGCTGCTAATTTTCGCAATCCGTGCGCTGATTTTTTAATACCCGCCGCATTACATGCTTCACGAAAGAGGTTGCCAAAACTTTCTTTGACAAGCTTATTTCCACCTTTACCACAAATAAATGTTTCATTACCTATGGGACCAATTTTAAGGGTTTCCTCTAGTTCTGGTAAAATAGGAAGAAAAACATCTGTTTTAAATTGGCTCTTTTCTGTTTTGAGATAAATGATATTATCTTTGACGTCTTTCCAGCCGATACGAACGGCATCACCACGACGCAAGCCTGTATAAAGAAGAACATCAATCCAGACGCGTTCATGTGTACCATGTGACCAACGGTGATAATATTTGTCTATGTCCTCTTCTAGCCATGGCAGTAATCCCTCACTGTTTAAAGATTTTGGTGCTTTTATATTAAAGGCAGGATTTCTATTTAAAAGGGCATTATCAACCGCCCAATTAAAGAGACCGTTTAAAGAGGTCAAAAAATGTTTTGCAGCTGCGGGGGTCTCTCGCCTTCTGTCTACGGCTTCAAGCATGTGTTGTTTGTTTATGCTTTTATATGCACGATTACCGATATGTTTAGAAACATTATTCAGAATTCGATATTTAACTTTTTTAGTAGATTCTGATTGATTATGCCATTGCATGCTTTGTAAATACTGATGCAACAACCAATCGAAAGACCCTTCTGTGAGTCTGGTACGCCTCTTTGTTTTGGAGGAGCCATTTTGAGCTTGCTTAAGAGCAAGCGTATAATTATCGACAAACTCTTGCGTTCCATAGGTTCCTTCAATCCGAAACCGTGGTCCATGACCAATACGTACATACCATATGATTTTACCATGGCGTGTGCGTTCACGAACAAGATGCGGTGGACGGCGTTTTGGCATGGCTAAAACTTTATACCGTCAACAGAGGGACACGATTTGCTGGTATCGTAGTCTTTTTGTTCATTTTCAAGCGGTGGAAAATCGTCAATGCTATAAGTATTATCTATCGTTCTGGGTGTTACGATTTTATTGATATGAATTAATAATTCACCAGTAGGCTTGATTTCTACAACCTCTGCTCCTTGTTTTTTAGCTTCTCGTAAAGCTCGTGCAATGGCTGGTTGTGTTATAGTAGGTTGGCGGTGTGCCATATCTGTTCCCCTTCATTTTAGATGCAATTCCCCCGTGGCGTGAATCACGCTGGTGTTTAAAAGTTGGTTTTTCGGTGTTAGAAACGGCTTATAGAGATACTATAAGATTAGTAGTTCGTTATTTTCTCATCTGGTTTTTTCTCTAGTTGAGATTCTTCTATCGTCATCAATCCAGTCGTTCCAACATACACATGCATCACCGTAAATTTTTGCATGACCGTAAACATGCGCATCACCGTAAACATGCGCATCACCGTAAACACGCGCCCTATCGTAAATGTATGGTTCTTCGTAAACTTGTGCATTGCCATAAACTTCTGCATTATCAAAAACGTTCGGTTCACCGCAAATATATGCATCACCGTAAACTTCTGCATGACCGTAAATGCATGGTTCATCGAAAACTTCTGCTTTGCCATAAATACGAGAATTGTCGTAAACCTCGGCATAACCGTAAACATGTGCATTTTCGTAAACCTTAGCATCATCATAAACCTTGGCATAACCCCCAACCCAGCAATTGCCATCATGACTTAGATTGTCTTCTTTCTCGATATAGCCGCCAAGATCACCTTTCTTGACGTCCCCCAAATCTCTCAATGCACGAATGCGGCGGAGCGTTTTGCGCCCAACTTCGATTGTTTCATCAGTCAGTTCATATTTCTTTTCCATGGTTTATTTCCTTGATTTGCGTACAATTCACCCATTTCGTGAATCACGCATGACTTAAAAGTGTTAAGAAGGGTGGTGGTGCTAGGAGGCATTTGTGAAGAGAAGCACCTCCATATGTAAAAAATCTGTAAGTTTATTTTTTAGATGTGTTTAATTTCATATTTCCAATCAGGCAATTGAGTAAGAGCTAATGCGAGTTGTCCTCTATGACACATGCATACATTGGCTTCAAAACAGGTGATTGCAACGCGCTTTTTGTTTAAAAAAATTTGATATAATTTGTTTATTGCACAAAAATTATTCTTGAGAGTTGTATTTTGATAATCTTCAAAAAGGCGGTCATAATCTTTTTGTGTTTTCAAATTTCTTCGTTTTTCAGAAGCAATTCCAAGTTCAGGCATATGCATATATTCAATATCAATATTGCTTACAGCTTTTTCTAATTGTCTTTTTGAAAATCCGTGTTTTCTACTTATTGGATTTTTACGAACATCACATAAAGTTTTGATATTGTTTTCTATGAGACAACTAAGATAATTCTCAAGGGACCTACCTTCATAGCCAATGGTAAAAAAACAAAATTCCTCATCTTTAGCAGGCTGTATGATAATATGTTTGATGTTACACACGTTTAATTTCCTTATGTAAAAGGGTGGGGGTGCGGGGAGGAGAGAGCACCCCCATAGGTTTAAGCAGCTTTTGCCAAAATCTTTTGCATCTCTTGTTCTATTTCCCCTAAAAAGATTTCGACAGCTTTATTAATCTCTTCAATGTATTGCTCATCACGGTTGATGCGTTTGATTTTCATTCTCAAACCAGTAGATCTGCCTACAAAGTTTGGATTATAGCTCATGAAATGACACCATTTGCGTCCTGTGCACGCCATTTGGAATTGCATTTGTGCGATATATTCAGGCTTGATTTCGTCATATATAAAGAAGCGCAAATGCGTGGTTGATTGTGGGCATTTGACTTCGATTAAACCGTCCTCTCCAATGAACCCATCAGGACTAGCCCCCGCCATTTCCATTTTTGGGTGGGGGATAAACCCGCATCTTGTGACTTCTGCGTCATAAATGAATTCATATTCTCTCAAGGCATTCTCTTCATGTTCAATGCCCCATTGCATAGCAGGTGTTGTATAAGATTGGCTTATTTCCCCTATTAAGCGTTCTGTCATGAGTTTGATTTTGTAGTCTTCATATTTGCTTGTAGGCAAACCTTTTGCTGTCTTACTGAGTATATTGTAAACGTTTGAAGCAGTGACTTTTCCTAAGCGCGCTTGAAACCATTCTGCTGTTCTTTGTTCCATCTCACACCGCCGTTCCCTGTTCGTGTGGCGTTTCTATATCGGCATCTTGTATAGTAGAATCTGTTTCTGCCTTTTGCCTGTTTTGTTTATCTTTCAAAAGATGTAATACCGTTTGTGCTTGTCCTTCAGACATATCGTCGAGCTTTTTGACGTTGACATAAGCAAGTATTTTTTCTTCTTCTGTTTGGGTTTGTACGACAAGTCTTCTGATTTCATTGATCTGTTGTGGAAAAGCCTTTTTAATAGGCGGGTTTCCATCTGTATCATCATCTTCACTCACGACATTAAGAAGCATGCCTAACAGATATCTGCGTGCGTATGTGATTGCAGAACCAACCGATTGTATATTTGATTTGCATCCTTTAGTGTCATAAGGAAACTTTCCTTCTGTTGAGATTTTATTTCCAGACGGATGCGTCAAAGTCATTTCTATAATTATATTGTCTGAACTCTGTTCTTTGATACGAGAAAACAAAGCAAATCGGTGTTTTGCAAGAGTGTTTTTTACAGCATCAATGTACTGGTCAAGGGTTGCATATTGGCTGTTTGTATGGGTGTTTGTAGAGTTTTTTTGTATTTTTTGATATTCTATTTGCATATTCGAAAGATCACTGGCAAATCTTTCGTAGTTTTGTCGTTCTATTTCTTTTTCTCGTAAGGCAATGAGACGCTCGAGACGATCCATATCGACGTCATTTTCTAAGGCTCTGTTTAAAATACGTTCCATAGCAGTTTGTTTAACCGCTAAGTGATGCGTTTCTTCAATTTCTGTTAGGTTAGTGTTTTGTTTACTCATCTTGATTTCCTCCTATTTGAGCGCAATTCCCCCGTGGCGTGAATCACGCTGGTGTTTAAAAGTTGGTTTTTCGGTGTTAGAAACGGCTTATAGAGATACTATAAGATTAGTCGGTCGTATTTTTTCATTTGGTTTGTTCTCTAGTTGAGGTGAGGTCAGTATTATCAACATACCCATAAGCACCTGCATCATTGGTAATGTATATAGCATCGCAGTTACCAAAAACACGTACATCACCGTAAACTTCTATATATCCATAAAAATGTATACCCTCGTAAACTTCTGCATTACCAAAAACTTGAACATTATCAGAAATTTGTGCATCATCATAAACACGGGCGCCTTCATAAACCCATGCATTATCACCAACCCAGCAATCCCCTTCGTGACTTAAATTGCCCTCATGCTCTATAACCCCCCCTAAATCGCCTTTCTCGACGTTTCCAAAGTCTCGTAAGGCGCGAATGCGGTGGAGAGTTCTGCCATTAACTTCGATTGTTGCGTCTGTCAGTTCGTATTTCTTTTTTATCATGATAACCTCCTCTTAATGCATGCTTTGTCTTTTAAGCTCTTGAGACAGCACACCAATTCCTTTTGCTGTGACTTTTGCGCAAGGAATGACCTTTTCTATTCCATTTGCGGTTTGAAGTGTGATAGTTGGACAATCCATAAGTTTCTTTTGGAT
>NZ_JBHIOP010000104.1:0-2203 GCF_042195625.1 Bartonella sp. AP9QHHD
ACTTTTTAGAATTAGAGACCCTTTGGACCTCTGGTTTTGCTAAAAAACCACCCCGAAAAGAACTCTTGATTCGTAATAATTAGAGAGACGTGTTGCAAAATCCTATTCCCTCACTTTTATTTACGCGTCCCTCACTGTAAAAAATATATGGAAAATCAATAAATTATTTTGGATAAAAAAGAGTATGGTGCCCAAAAGAGGACTCGAACCTCCACGCCTTACGGCACAGGTACCTGAAACCTGCGCGTCTACCAATTCCGCCATCTGGGCTTATAAAATTCATCTAAGCGCATGAAGCAACTCTGTCAATAAAATTATAGAATTTATTTTTTCAGCTTAAAACGATAGCATTGAACTTTTGAGAGAGATCATGATTTTAGAAGTTTAAGGTGTGAGGACTGTCTTTGATAAAATTGTTGAATCCGGATTAAATGTGTAAATAATAGGAATGCCGGTCGCTAATTCTTGAGATATAATTTCCTCACCGGAGAGACCTTCAAGCGCCATAATAAGAGCACGAAGAGAATTTCCATGTGCTGCGATCAAAACAGTTTGGGAGCGCAAAATATGAGGCTGGATATGGTAAAGATAATAAGGCCAGATGCGCGCACCGGTGTCGCGTAGGCTTTCTCCATTCGGAGGTGCAATTATATAGGAGCGGCGCCACATTTGCACTCGCTCTTGCCCCCATTGTTGGCGTACTTCATCTTTATTTAAACCAGAAAGATCACCATAATTACGTTCATTTAATGCGGGATTTTTTATCACTTCTAAATCTGATTGTCCCATTTGCTCTAAAATGTGCTGAGCGGTTTTTTGAGCACGCTGTAAGGCTGATGTATAAGCGATATCAAACTTCAAACCATATTCTTTCAGTTTTTTTCCTGCTGCTATCGCTTCGGCATGACCTTTTTCTGTTAAATCAGGATCTTTCCAACCGGTAAAAAGGTTTTTGAGATTCCATTCACTTTGTCCATGACGAATTAGTGTAAGTATGCGTCCCATTATGAATTGCCTCTATTCTATTGATTGTTTAAAATTCATTGTTCAATCCCAAAACATCGAACATTGAATAAAGACCGCTTTCATGATTTTGTGCCCATAAAGCTGCTTTTAATGCGCCATTGGCAAAGATAGAGCGTTCTTGCGCTGTATGTGAAAGAACAATGCGCTCATTGGAGCCGGCAAAAATGACACTGTGTTCTCCAACAACTGTCCCACCACGTGAACAGGAAAAGCCAATGGTGCCTTTTTTGCGTTTACCTATATGACCATTGCGTTCGTTGACACGCACATTTTTAAGCATAACATTGCGCCCTTCAGCTGCTGCTTGGCCAAGAAGAAGGGCTGTTCCAGAAGGGGCGTCAACTTTGTTAGCGTGATGCATTTCATAAACTTCGATATCAAAATCATCAGCTTCTAATGCTTTAGCGGCTTTCTTTACAAGGTTGGCTAAAAGATTTATTCCAAGGCTCATATTTCCGGATTTGACAATTGTTGTATATTTCGCAAAATCTGCAATTTTTTCTTCTTCTGTTTTGCTAAATCCTGTGGTGCCAATAATATGGACAAGGCTTTTTTGAGCAGCGTAGTTAGCATAAAGAATACTGGCTTCTGGTTGTGAAAAATCTAAAATACCTTCTGTATTAGAAAAGGCATTTTCGGGATCGTCAGTGATACCAATCCCAAGAGAATCTGAACCAATTAAGGCACTGGCATCTTTTCCTACAAACGGTGAGCCTTTGCGTACAAGAACAGCACAAAGTTCTACATCTCTCCTCTGCTGGATTGTTGTAATGAGTTCACGTCCCATTCTTCCATTTGCACCAACAACTGTAAGGCGCATTTTTATCTCCTTATAATACTTTACTGTGCAGTATAGGCAAATTCTTGCCTTCTTTCCAATGGTTCTTTTTCTTTATAGAAAAATTTTTTTCCTGCTTTAATTTATCTTGTTGTGCTGTAAAATACTGTTGTTTAGAGCAAGTGATATAAGATCTACAAATTTAAATAGAGATGTTTTTCGGTCATTCAAGATATAATACTAAAAAACACAATAAAGTCAATAGGTTGTGTGAAATTATTTTATATGAATCCACTCAAGAATCCATCTTTTTATGCATGATTCATTTGACCATTTTTTATATAAGATTGCCATGGATGAATAGACTGTAAAAAGCAAATCATGATGCAAATATTATAA
>NZ_JBHIOP010000105.1:0-6029 GCF_042195625.1 Bartonella sp. AP9QHHD
CAATTCCAAGATTTGGTAGTGATGATGATTATTTTCGTGATGAGTATGAGGATGTTGCGTAAATAAAATAGCAGGTGCGGGAGGGCGCCTGCTTTCAGAGAGCAATGTAAAAACAAAGGTATTAAAATTTCCATTAAACTCAATAAAACATGGAACATAACTGAAATTATAGGTGTTGGAAATGCTCAATCATGATGATATCGAAAGTGTTGAATTTTATTTTACTGTAAATGGTAAACAAATAAAATTTGATAAAGAGACTAATGATAAATTAAAGGAAAATATAGATTGGGAGAAATTTTTATCGCAATTATTCGTTGATAAGGAATAATAAGCCCTCTGGGTCAAATGCATATATTTTTTAGGGGAGATCCAAATGCCAAAAATTTTTATTGTATATAATAATCATACTATTTTAGAACAAACTGAACGTATTCTTTTAAAGCTTGGATTGGAACCATACGTTCTGAAATTTGGTAGTGATGATTTAACTACTATTGAGTATTTTAAACAAGAAATTAGTATGCAAACTAATTCTCCAAAATTTGGTATTGTGCTACTTACTCCCGATGACATTGGTTATGCAAAATCTGCTGATAAAAAAGACGCACAACCGCGCGCTAATCAAAATGTTATTTTTAAAATGGGTATGTTGTTTCCTAAAATTTCTTGCAGAAATATTGCTATTTTAAAAAAACGAGATGTTGAAGTACCTTTAGATTATGAAGGGATTAATTATATTCCTTTTAATGAACACGTAAAAGAGACGCTCCCAAAACTTGTTGAACTATTAAACACAGCCGGATTCAATTTAGATACAGTTAACTACTGAATTTTTTTCTGTATGAAGTATACGCAAAATATGCACTCTTCTTTGTTCTTGGGATAAGGCTTTAGGAGTATATGGGATAAAAACGTCCCGTACAGGTTTATTTTCTTGTAATAAAAGCATGAAATGATATAATCATCCCGAAAGGGATGATTATGATTGAAAGCAGAATGAAAATATTGGGTTTTATTGTTAGAAATACACGTAAACAACAAGGATTAACACAAGAACAGTTAGCAGCTACATCAGGGGTTGGTGTGCGTTTTATCCGTGATTTAGAAAGAGGCAAAGAGTCTTGTCATGTTGGAAAAACCATACATGTGCTTTCAATGCTTGGTCTTGATATTCAGATTGAAAATGAAAAATTATGACCCGTACACTTGATGTTTATTTACACGCAAAATTAGTAGGTCAATTACAACAAGAAAAAAGTGGAGATCTCACGTTTCTCTACGATACTGATTATTTGTATAAAGATTTATAGCTTTAGCTTGCATATTTTCGTAGATCTTGCGCATTACCTTCATATTATTCATCCGCATATCAAGGATAGACTTTTCAATATCTGTTAAACGCCCTTTATCGAGATTTTTCAACCGTGTATAATGTGATGCCATTGCTCGTCTAGCTGCATCATAAGGCAATCCATTTTTGCGAAGCTTTGGTAGATTATGTCCCCTATTGATTATGTCATATTGCTTAGGATCAGAAACAATCATTACATGATCTTTAATAACATCTATTTCCGCTAAAGCTGTTCTGAGGCTCCCTGCCATAGACTTACTATTGGCATATCTAAACAAATCATTTTTTACAATTTTGCGTTCTGTACTAATAAGTAATGATAAGTTATTGCTACGTCCAACATCACAAACATGATCATACAATTCATTCCACACACTACATAGCTTCTTAGTCGCTAATGTTTGAGCACGACTTTCTACATAGTTATTTTCACGGAAAAAAATCTTTTCTATCTTGTCGTCTTCTTCAGAAATAATCGCCTCCTATCATAACACCTTTGTCTAACCAATCTGGACCATATTTCTCATCAGCTTTTTTTGTAGAAAATCCCATATCACGAATAAATTGTGCTCCATGTTCAGATCTAAGAAACAAAAGTGTATGTGCTGGAGGCTCAGTCATTGCCAACCATTCCCATGCTGCGTTGCCATCACCGGCATGATCTGCAGCTTCTGACTCGGCAGTATAAATACCATCTTGATCTAAACCGCCTACTCGTAATTCCTCGCGTTCAGCATCAGTCATATAACTTTTGGGTAATTTCTTTTCCATAGGAAATTCCTTTCTGTAATCTGTCTTGAAATATTAATTTAATGATTAAATCTGATCAATCAAATTTCCTATTTTATCATTGATTATTTTGATTATCCTATCAGAAAAAACGATCATTTTTTATGAACGAAAATTGTATATTTAATTCCTATTTTTTCTATGCAATAATATATCAGTTTTAATCAAAAATAACCTTTTTACTGAAAATGCCAAAATTTTATGCTTATTTACGTGTTTCTCGTGATGGACAAGATACAGAAAATCAAAAATTTGGATTGTTAGAATACGCGAATAAAAATGGCTTTGCACCACTTCATATTGAAGAAGAAATTGCAAGTAGAGGAAAAGATTGGCGCAAGCGTAAGCTTGGTGTTTTAATTAAAAAAGCAGAACGAGGAGATGTATTATTAACTCCTGAATTTTCTCGTATAGCTGGTTCTTCTCTTGCTGTCCTAGAAATTCTCAAAGCCGCTAGTGAACGTGGTTTAATTTTTCACGTGACGAAACAAAATCTTATCATGGACGGTAGTTTACAAAGCGATATCATCGCAACTGTATTAGGTATGGTAGCACAGATTGAGAGACATTTAATTCAAACACGTACAAAAGAAGCGTTAAATGTTGCTCGTCAACGAGGAATAAAACTTGGCCGGCCAAAAGGAAGTAAAGCTACGCAATTAAAGCTGGACAATCACATTGATGAAATTCAAGCATTTATAAATGTTGGTTTATCACAGAGCCGTATTGCTAAGACATTAGGAGTTAGTGTGAACACCTTACGTTTATTTATTGAACGTAAAAACATCAAGCTTACAAAAATAAAGCCTATCATTACCATGCCAAGAACATTGGAAAATTAAGATAAACTGCGCCAAGTTGATAGTTCTTTTCCATGACGTGATGCATTGAAGTATGTTTATTATTTACATACAAAATACGTACTAAATAAATAATATTTATTTAGTAAATAAGAAATATTTTAATATCTGTAATCACTATGTGTTCAACAAAAGGTGGTGTTGGAAAATCCATATCTATAGCTTATTCTTTTATAGGTATTAGCTCACTCATTAAGAAAGGAGTTTTACTGATTTCCCGTTTTTCTTTAACAGGTCGATTGCTAATTTATCAAACGAAACAAATATCTCGCCACCTAGCCAATTACCTTCATAAGCTATAATTCCATCAGCAAAATCACCACCAGCCTCTAGAATAGCAAGCCCTGCTTCAACAGCTGGTCTATTCATTACTATATTACTGGTTGCTAGCAGATCGCGTAACATTCCAACTACATCTTCTTTTGATAGTCTTGCACCTCGTCGAAGTATCCAAACAAGTTCGCATAGACAAGGTAGAGAAATAGCTATGAGAGAAGCTTCTCTTAAAATCTTACTTGCTACCTCCCCTTGCTTTTTATCATCTTGTAAAACAGCACGAGCTAGAACATTTGTATCTACAGAAATCTTCATTTTTTCCCAGCCCAACTAGAAGCTGTAATTTCGTTCATTTCTTCAATGGTTAGAGGTTTTTTTAGTTTTCCAGAAAATCGTCCAATAAAGCTCTCAATAGTGCTTGTAGGCTGTGACGCTTTTATACGAAGTTCACCACCTGGTAACTTATCAAAGTTAATCTTCTCACCTGGTTTAACACCAAGGTGCTGTAGTAAATCCCGCTTTAGCGTAATTTGTCCTTTTGCTGTAACTGTTAATGAAGACATAAAAAATTCCTCTTACTATATAATTATCTAATATATATAAAAGTAATGTAAAAATCAATTACTCACAAGAAACGAAATTGTGAAATAAACTCGTTTGCATACTGGAATGTGCACACCTGATTATACCTGATTTGAAATTAACAAGATATAAATATTTATTACGTATTTTGTACGTAAATAATAAATATTTACAAAATAAATAATAATTATTTATAATTTTAATAAATACGTAATAAATAAATGTTATTTATTTAATGTTTATTCATTGAATAAGGAATATCTTAATGCCTGTAATTACTATGTGTTCAACAAAAGGTGGTGTTGGAAAATCCACAATGGCATTAGTATTAGCTAATGTTTTTGCTAAAGCCGGATCTAAGGTGAAATTAATTGATGCAGACCCAAATCAACCACTTGTGACATGGATGAAAAGATCTGTAGATACAATGCCCCAAAATATAGAAGTTTCTGGAAATATTACAGAACAGAATATTGTTTCTTGCATTGATGATGCTGTAGAACAGTTTCCATTTGTTATTGTTGATCTTGAAGGTTCTGCTAATCTTGCGGCTTCTTTTGCTATAGGGAGAGCAGATTTAGTTTTGGTTCCTATGAGAAAAAAACAACTTGATGGAGATCAGATAGGAAAGATCATTGCTTTAATAAAACAACAGAGTCAGTTTTTTAAAAGAGAAATACCTTTTCGTATCGTATTTTCTATGACTAATACCTTAAACAGTCGCGAAGGACAGCATATAGAGAAAACGTTAGAAAAGGCTAATCTTCCTATTTTACCTGCTTCATTAACTGAAAGAGGAGCTTTTAGTGCTCTTTTTCAGATAGGGGGGTCTCTCTTTGATTTAGCATCTTCTGATGTGAATAATCCTCAAGCAGCACAAGAAAATGCAACGGTTTTTGCTAACGCTGTTGTGAAGGTATTGGATAATGAAAATTTATTAAAGGACAAAGTAGCATGACAAAAAGAGCTGAAATTGTATTACCGAATCTTGAAAATTTACAACCGTTTACAAAAGCACAAAAAGTAGATGAACAAGAATTAGGTAAGATAGGTCAAAATAATGGTTTTACGACACGTCATAGTATAGAAACAAAACGTGGTAGTGGACGTAGAAGACGTAGTTTAAAAACAGCACGATTAACACTTGCACTTGAACCAGAAGTAAGAGACAGTTTTTGGTCTTTAGCAGACGAACTTAATGAAGATGGTGGTGATTTTCTTAATCGTCTTATTGAAAATTACGTAAATAACAATTACACACAAAATAAACGATGATTATTTATTATTTACGTACAAAATACGTAATAAATATTTAAAATCTTCTTATGAAGAGAGAAGATAGCTGTATGTAATATAATTTTAAAAGTATTCATTCTATTCGGAAACCAACCACAAAATTGCTTTCTGTTTTTTAGGTTTTAGTTGTCTAAAACCTCTTAAAAGGCAGTATTCTTTACTGGAAATTCCTTCATCATAAGGGTATGAAATATTTCTTTTTTGTGAAATGTCGGTATAAAAAAAGGAGATATGAACATCTAGTATGTTAGCGATTTTCTGCAAACGTCCAGCTCCTACACG
Source organism: Bartonella sp. AP9QHHD (assembly GCF_042195625.1). Lineage (NCBI taxonomy): Bacteria > Pseudomonadati > Pseudomonadota > Alphaproteobacteria > Hyphomicrobiales > Bartonellaceae > Bartonella > Bartonella sp. AP9QHHD. Next base: position 5,440 of record NZ_JBHIOP010000105.1, read on the forward strand.
ATTTGAGCCTTTTTCATATTTTTGGATTTGTTGGAAGCTTACTCCTAATTTGTTTCCTAATTCTGTCTGAGAAATTCCCATGAATTTTCTTCTATCGCGAATTTTTTCCCCTACAGAAATATCATTAAAATGTGGAGTTTTGTTTTGCACTTTAAATTCCCCCCGACCGGGTGCGAGCGCCCTCGCATTGGTATTCCGGGAGTTAAAAGTACTGAAGTTTGAATCAGCTTTTTGCTTTTAGTGCTTAAAGCACCTGGACATAGCAAAAGCTCCCGGAATCCCGGGAAACCCACAGAGTGGGCTAATTTTTATGTTCAAACTTTAAGGCTTTTAATCCCTTATTAATCGCTGCGTATACGATTAAAACATTCGCTTACCAATAAAGTAATTTCAGGAGATTGGCAAATAAAAATAGTTTTTATTTATAAACTTTATTTTTTAATGAGAGGCTATCCGCCTCTCAAACTCTCCGGAACGCTCACCAAAATCATGACATCAGACCCGCGTTCAATGAGAGGACTAACAAGTCTTGGTTCTTAGTGTCAAGGAAACCCTTACAGGGCGCCTAAAGGCGTCCTTGACAAAGAACC
>NZ_JBHIOP010000106.1:0-1520 GCF_042195625.1 Bartonella sp. AP9QHHD
GAAGCCACTGCTATGCTCCAGTTTCAATTGTGGGTGCAAGGCATTGTGAAAGAGGAAATGGGGGACCTAAACGGTCGCACCCCTACAGCGGAAGAGGAAGCGCGTATAAACGCAAAGATTGATGCGCAGTTTGCTGACTTTAGAGACCACACCATTGATGTTGCACGGGCTGCTGGGGGCGTTGCTGCTGCCCTTGCCGGTGGCAATGTTGATGCCGGCGCTGATGCCGCTGGTAATGCCGCTGCAAATAACTTTTTGGGTAGTGCACAACGCGCTCAGATGAAGAAAGAGTTAGAAGAGTGCCCTGATGATCAGTGTCGAAGAGATGTTAACGAAAAATGGTTCGAGATTGATGAACAACAAGATAGAACTTTTTCGACAGGAATTATGACTGGTCTCATTGCCGATATACCAATCAAGCTATACGAGTTAGCTGATGGCGCTGTGAAGAACATGATGTTACAAATGATAATATTTGCTAGCAATCCATGGGGGGGCGCGAAAAGGGCTGTTAAAGACATTGAAACAGGAGCGTCTTGGGTCGTGAGTGGACATGTGATTGATGATGCCTGGGAAGGTGCTGGTCAATTCTGGGGAGGTGTTGAGGATGCGTTTATAGGGGATATAGATTACGTAAAAGAGAATCTTGAAAAAGCGGAAGTTAACGGAGCTTTTAATGCTGGTTTTGAAACTGGAAGATTATCAGCCGGAGTGTTAGAAAACTTTGCTGGAGGAGCTGGAGCAGCCAAGGGAGCTATAAATCTTGGCAACAAGGCTGTGATCAAGTTCATTGCTAGGAAAGATTTTGCCCAATTTGCTTCCAAGAAAAATCTTGCAGAACTTGCAGCTCAGGGAGATCCTGACAAACTAGCTGCTAGGAAAGAACTAACTAAACTCGCTGCTAAAGAAAAAAAGCTTTGGTTAAAAAAGAAACCCACTAAATTTACCGATAGCAAATTTGGTCAGACGAACAAAGCCTATCAGAGAGACGATTTGTTTGATCCTAACAAAATTGTTAGTTGGACAGTAAAAGGGGAAGAAGTATGGGGCACCAATGTTGAAAGAATGGAAGCAGGAAGAGCACCTATGGGGTTTGATGGCAAGCCTGTTGAGTTGCATCATCTATCGCAAACGCCTGAGGGGCCCATAGCAGAAATTGGTAGTAAAGATCATAACAAATATACTTCCGTGATTCACGCTAATCCAAAAACACATCAATCGCTTATAGAGAGAAAAAAGTTTGGTAAGTGGAGAGAGGAATATTGGAAGGAACGCGCTAAAGGTTATAGAGAACAAAAAAACAGTAATTTAGGAGGAATAATTGATATGAAATGGAGTATCATAGGGATAGATTTTGACAGATGGGGACAGGAGCATCGGCAATAATGCTCTACGGTTGATGAAAAGAGAAAAAAGAAACTTATAGAATAATTTATGGAGAATAATTGATGAAAACCTATACCTTAGATGATGTTGCAGTATTAATTGATAAAGTGAATAAATATGATGATGAGATTATC
>NZ_JBHIOP010000107.1:0-46288 GCF_042195625.1 Bartonella sp. AP9QHHD
AAAAAAACTCAATAGAATCAAGATTCACCTATTCCCCCATATTAGACATAACTATTTTATTTTACTTGCTTTTTATATACCCTTTACGAACAGCGTCGCAAAATAGGCTTGGATACCTTGAGAAATATTTCTATAAGACAATGCTATCCTGTTTTCTCATGATCATAATCCTCAATCTAACAAAGATGAAACAAACAATAGGATTGCGAATATGATTTGGGGAGCTCATTTGAAAGATGAAAAATGATAAAAAATCCGCTATAACAATTGAAGAAGCGAGCATTCGTTGAGCCGTAACTTTTTTATTTTAGAATTTTTATATCACACTTTACTGTTGAGATGCATGACCACGGTCTGTAACATCAAGCTTTGGCGAGAAAAACATTTCAGTATCTGCTTGTAAAACATTTTGACAGTTTTTAGATTCCTTAACAGCTTGTCCTGAAAGAGAACACTTCGTTCCCCATTCTTCTCTTAATTTTGCATCTTTTTTTAAATCTTCTACGCTATAGGTTTTTCACACCCCACGACGAATAATAGAGTCATGCATAATAAATAATTTTTTTCATTTTACTCCTCTTTAAATACCTTATCTGTTAATATCATCCCCCCAAATGAGGGTTGAATTTTCACACTGTATGAGAATACAGCCTCACTATCACTTGCTTGCTTTCAAAGTGAATACTCTGAGTAAAATAACGCAAGAAGAGCTCACAATAGCCATCGTATGAGTTTGTCATAAAATACAATGAGAAGGGAAAGAGCCCAAACTGAATACAAATGATGAAATCAGAAGACGCATTAATGCTTTTGTCCAACTGATTTCAAATAGTTACATTGCAATAGGCATCGCCCCTAACCCTATAGAAAGCCTATGAGCATTATAATACTTAAGTCTCACGATCAATGGACTATGCAGCCATAACAAAAAAGTATGAACTCTTTTTACCTATTTGTATGTTGATTATTGTTCCTCCATCGAGGCCTAAATAGAAACGTTTTGTGATATATAGAAAACAATCAGCAATGCAAATCATTTTACGAAGATTTCTTCGTGTAGAGTCTATTTGAAATCCATCCATCATTTGGAAGTCTGAATTTAAAAGCAGATAATTATGAAAGCTTTTCAAGGAATGCAACAGATTGATCACTTTTAAAGAAGAAAAAAACGTGATCCAATCCTGAAGACAAAATTCTGATGAAAAAACTTTTGCTATGAATTCTTTTAAGGCATTGTGAAAGATTTTATCCATTATATCAAACGTTACACCATTTTTGGGTCTGTTTATTTTTTACTTTTATCAACACCGCTCTAGAAATCCGTTTCTTGAGCGTTTTTTATCGCCTCACTTCTCCTTCAAACACAAATACTCAAAAATGCTTTGCCACCAACAATGACATTTTCCTGCTTTTATAAAACACATAAGTAAAAATAGAGAAGTGATTTTGAAAGCAACCCTCCCTTGAAAAGGGAATTACCATCCATTTACTTCCTAAACGAAAATAATCTCACCGTTTATTCAAATTTGCTCTACGATTTGGTACAATTTTATTGATAAAGTTTTCTCTATAAAAATTTAAGTAAATATGTTCGTTAAAACCAATCATGGACTAGCAAAGGGGTTATAGGATCCATTATCTCGCCGCCATTTTAAAGGTTCAGTGAAATCACTCGACCAAAGACCAATCTTATTGCCACGTGCTTTTTCTTCCGCATGATGATACTGGGCTGGAATAGGATTTTTCCCCTCTTTTGAGAGTACCAACATACCTTCTTTAAGACCTTCCTCAGCTAAATCAACCCCTTGAACAAAACATTGTGCATAATAAACACCATTGTGCATCAAAGCCTGTTTACAGGATAAATCCTGCCCAAGTGTTTTGGTGACAAGCCAAGCCGTTGTAACCGCACCACAGGGCCATTCTTGATCATTTAATCTTGCTTTTTGACGGGGTGCACATGTGTCCACACCATAAAGATGAATATCACGGGAGATATGTGAGCGCCAAGATTGTGCAGCAGGCGTCAGTAATTTAAATGTAACCCCACTTGTAACAGAAGCCTTACCATGAAAAACAACAGCATTATTTGCAACATCATTTAATGAAACACTCTTCTGCAAATCGAGAGCTGGTTCATTTTTTTCTAATTGCTGTTTGGTGATAGATCTACCCAACTTTTTTTCTTCTCGATAGAGATCGACAATATCTTGGATATCTTGCGTCTCAAATGTTTTAAGAATGCTGAAATCCATTTTATCTTTATATTGGCTTAATCCCCACACCGTAGCCCCCATAATGTAAATAATAACAATCAATTTAAATAGCATCTCTTAACACGCTCGCTCAAAAAATTCGTTTTTTTCCTATCATGTCAGATTATTGATCAGCAATCCCCTTGTTTTTAAAGAAAAAATCCAAATATAAGTGTTGCAGATTAACTACATTTTGTAAAGAATGATATTCTTTCTTTCATTATTTTAATATTGTTATTTTTACCAATATACACAACTTAAAATTGCCATTTTCATGTAACACAATCTCAATTTGAAAAGACTTCTGTCTCTTTACGAAGAAGAGCTTGAGAGTGAACAGATCCACGATCAAGGCTTTTAAAACAAACAAACGAGAAGAATTAAGCTGTCATCAAATGACAGCACTTTCCAGTTTGTTAGAGGCAATGGAATGTCGACATATGAACAAATATTATTTGTTAAAGAGAGGTAAAATGACAGATAATAGATTCCAAAACATCATTTTTATCGTGACCATGCTGCTTTTTACGGCAGTTTTTGTATCTGATTTTTCTTATGCTGCTTCTTCTACTACTGGTGGAGGTGGTCTGGGAAATCTTGATGGTGTTTTAGGCAACATTGTCACAATGATGACGGGTCCAACGGCAAAGCTTATTGCTATTATATGTGTTGCTGCTGTGGGGATTGGCTGGATGTACGGCTTTATTGATTTACGCAAAGCAGCTTACTGTGTTCTGGGGATTGCTATTGTTTTTGGTGCCCCTGCTCTTGTCGGTAAATTAGCGGGCACAACATAAATGAACGAAGATACTCTTTTCCTTGCCTGTACGCGCCCAGCCATGTTTGCTGGTGTTACAATGGAAGCCATGGCGCTCAATGTCATGGCGACATCCATTCTTTTCATTTTGACCAGTGATTTTACCATGTTTGGTCTTGGGATTGGGATACACTTTATTTTGCGAGAAGTGACAAAGTACGATCACAACCAATTTCGCGTATTATTTGCATGGCTCAATACCCGAGGAAAACAAAAAAACCTCAACCGATGGGGAGGAGGTTCAACCTCCCCTTTACGCCTTATCCGCACTTATAAGGAACTAAGCTGAAGGAACGAAATTGGTGAAACAGATGTCAATAATGAAACGGGAAACTTTGCCTGAAGAATATATTCCCTATATACGCTACATCAACCAACATGTCGTTGCTTTAAATTCACGCTGTTTAATGGTTGTGATGGCTGTTGAAGGTATAAATTTCGACACCGCGGATATTGATCAATTAAATTCTTTACACAACCAATTAAACACCCTTTTAAAAAATATCGCAGATGAACGGCTTGCTTTATATTCTCACATCATCCGCCGCCGTGAAACGATATACCCAGAGGGTCATTTTCTTTCATCTTTTGCAACAACATTAGATGAAAAATATAAAAAGAAAATGGTTTCGCAAGAACTGTATAGAAATGATCTATTTATTTCACTGCTTTGGAATCCGGCCGCGGATAAAACAGAAAAGCTGGTTTCATTTTTTCAGCGCTTGAGCAAAGCCAAGAAAACACAATCTGAGCCCGACGAGGAAGCTATTCGTAAACTCGAAGAGTTAAGTCAAGATCTTATGCAAGGTTTGGAAGAGTATGAAGTCCGTCTGCTATCCATCTATGAACATGAAGGACTTTTATTTGCCGAACAAAGTGAATTTCTCCACCAGCTAGTAGGGGGAAGACGTGAGCGTATTCCTCTCACATTTGGAACTATTGCTTCAACAATTTACTCGGATCGTGTTATTTTTGGGAAAGAAATTATCGAAATTCGCCATGAAAGCAATGAACGCTTTGTGGGCATGTTTGGATGGAAAGAGTATCCTTCTAAAACACGCCCAGGTATGACTGATGGTCTGCTTACGGTGCCATTTGAATTCATCTTAACACAATCCTTTGTCTTTAAAAGTAAGGCAGCCGCCAGTGCGATTATGAGCCGCAAACAAAATCAAATGATCAATGCAGCTGACCGTGCTAGCTCACAAATCGATGCACTGGATGAAGCGCTAGATGATTTAGAATCAAACCGTTTTGTTTTGGGAGAACACCACATTTCTTTAGCTGTTTTTGCTGATCATCCTAAAATATTGTCTGAAAACTTATCAAAAGCACGTTCCCATTTAACCAATGGAGGAGCCGTGATTGCCAGAGAAGATTTAGGATTGGAAGCAGCATGGTGGGCACAGCTTCCTGGAAACTTTAGCTATCGTGCGCGTTCAGGCGCCATTACCAGCAGAAATTTTGCCGCTTTATCGCCCTTCCATTCTTTCCCTGTTGGCAAACTGAACGATAATGTTTGGGGAGCTGCTGTCGCATTGCTAAAAACACAGGCTGGTTCACCTTACTATTTTAATTTTCATTATGGCGATCTTGGAAACACATTTGTTTGTGGTCCATCAGGATCTGGTAAAACAGTGATTGTTAATTTTCTTCTTGCACAATTACAAAAACACAATCCAACAATGGTTTTTTTTGATAAAGATCAAGGAGCAGAGATTTTTGTACGGGCTGGAGGAGGGAAATACAAACCTTTAAAAAATGGGCAGCCCACGGGTATTGCTCCCTTAAAGGGCATGGAATACACCGAAAAAAATAAAATCTTTCTTCGTAATTGGATCTTAAAGCTGGTGACCGCTGAAGGGCAAATCGTAACAGAAGAAGAGCGACAAGATATCGCCAAAGCCATTGATTCCTTGGAAAACTTACCCCCAACCCAGCGCTCTCTTGGTGCCCTTCAACTGTTTTTTGACAACACATCCAAAGAAGGAATTGCCATACGGCTGCAACGCTGGATTAGAGGCAATGATTTAGGATGGGTTTTTGATAATGACCAAGATGATCTCAATTTAAATGCGCAGTTCATTGGCTATGACATGACCGATTTCTTAGATAATGAAGAAATTCGGCGCCCCTTAATGATGTATCTCTTTCACCGCATTCTTGATCTGATTGATGGGCGGCGCATCATTATCGTCGTTGATGAATTCTGGAAAGCTTTAGAAGATGATTCATTTAAAGCTTTTGCGCAAGATCGGCTAAAAACAATTCGTAAACAAAATGGCATGATGCTCTTTGCAACACAAAGCCCTAAAGATGCTTTGAACTCAACAATCGCGCACACAATCATTGAGCAATGCCCCACCCAAATATTTTTTCCAAATCAAAAAGCAAATTACAATGATTATGTCGAAGCTTTCAAACTTACTGAGCGTGAATTTGAACTGATACAGTCAGAGTTAAGCAGAGAGTCCCGTCGTTTTCTCATCAAACAAGGACAAAGTTCCGTCGTTGCAGAACTTAACTTACGTGGAATGAATGATGAGATCGCCGTTTTAAGCGGCACAACAAAAAACATTGAACTCATGAATGAAATTATCAACGAATATGGAGCTGCCCCTGACAAATGGCTGCCCATATTTTATCAAAGGAGAAAAAATCAATGAAAAAATATGGCTTAGTTACACTGTTATCTTTTTCTTTTATTTCTCATGCAATAGCGCAAACAACATCTGATGTGGATGAATATTATAAACAAGCACTCGAGAACACACAAAAATTAGATGCTGCAAAATCAGAAACAGCTGAAAACATTTATAAAAGCGCAACTGAAACTGCAAAAAAAATCAAAGACATAAGTCAACAACTTGAAAATATTAAATCAAAACCAGACACAAAACCAGAAGAATTGCAAGCCCTTCGACAAGATCTTCAAGTAAAGCTTTCTCTTCTTCAAGCCGATCTTCAAGTAGCTTCTTTAAAACTTCAGTCTCTTGATATGATTCAAGCAAGAGATACGAAGACAAAAGATGAATTACGTGAAGAAAAGGAACAAAAAAAGCATAAATATCTTGAGGCACAATTAAAAGAAAAAGAAAAAGAATTAAAAGAAAAACTTGAAAGTACAAGTACAAATGTCAGACTTTAGTTTTTCTCCCTTTGAAAGCGTTTCTGGGTATATTTTAAAACCCCTTGATAATGTGATGGACACGACGGTGAGTGGGCTGTCTTCTGCTATTTCAGCGCCCTTAAATCTCGCCGCAATCATTTTTATCTTTCTTTATGGCTATAATGTTATGACAGGTCGCGTTGCGCTTTCCATGCATAGTCTTCTCAATAATGTTGTTAAAATCGTTGTTGTTACAACAATGGCAACGAATGCGGATACATTTAATACTTATGTCAAGGATATTTTCTTCAATGATTTATCCAATGCTATTGGGAATGCGCTTAACAGTAATCCTGCAAGCTCCAATGTTTTTGATTATATTTTGTTAAAGGCAAGTTCGCGTTATCAAGAAGTCTTATACAATGCTTGGTTTTTTGAAAAGATCATTGTGGGTCTTCTTGGTTCTATCATGCTTCTCGCGGTTATTCTTTTTTGTATAGGTGGTTTTATTGTGCAAATGTTTGCACAAGTTGCACTCGTCATGATTATAGGTCTTGGGCCTCTATTCATTAGTTTGTATTTGTTCAATGCAACGCGAAAATACTCCGATGCATGGATTACAACTTTGATCAATTTTACCATTTTACAAGTTCTCGTAATCATGCTTGGAACCATTATATGTCAAGTTATCCTACAGGTTCTCAAAGTTTCATATGAATCAATTTATGTTCTTTTTCCCCCTGTCATCGTCATTTCGATCATAGGAGTTATTATCTTCCGTGCGCTTCCTGGTATTGCAACAGCGCTGGCCTCTGGCGGACCATACTTTAACGCTGGTGTCTCTTCAGGAGGACAGATTTTTACAATGCTTTCCAATGGTGCAAGAGCGAGTGGCAATGCAGTAAAAAGTGCCACTTCACAAATCTCAGGAGCTGCCGGTAACGCTGTTAGAAGTGCGGCAGGGGCAGCAGCAAAAGCAGGTAAATCTGGAGGCGGTCGTGGTCGATTTTAAGATAAAGCACCTCTTTAAAAGAATAAGCATTTTTGTTTTTGCCTTGTGTGCGCCCTTTGGCGTACACGCCATGATCCTGTTCCAGATAAGATCTAACATCTTGGGTCTAACAATAAAACCAATCAAAACCTTGCATCACATAAACTTGTAAAAATGTTCAGAACAAAGGCTCTCATGCATTGTATTCCAAGATATTTGTGAGTTCAAAAAATGAAACGAAAAATAACTTTTGTTATGGTCCTAACAATCGCTCTTACTGGTTGTGCCTCTTTGAGTGGCCCTAAAAAACCACCACGCTGTAATGGCAAACATACACGCGCTTTAAATAAAGATAAGTGGAATTGGGACAATAAAAACATTGTCTACCCAGAAAAGAGTGTAAAGCCTGTTACCACTCCCATCATTCTCAATACTTTGGAAAGTGAAAAAGTAACAGCCAATTCAGCTTTATTAAAGCCGGTTATTCATGAAGCACGATCTGATAAAACTGTGGAGGTTATGCGTGAAAAGTGATGCCCTTGAAGAATATATAAAAGAAGCGCGCTCATTTGACATTGATCGCATGCATAGCATGCGCGTGCGGATGAAAATCTCCATGGCTTTAACAGTGCTTTTTGGATTGATGACAATTGCGCTGGCTTTAGCTGTCGCAGCTTTGACACCTTTGAAAACGGTAGAGCCTTTTGTTATCCGCGTTGATAACTCAACAGGCATTATTGATACTGTAAGCGCCCTAAAAGAATCCCCTAACGACTATGATGAAGCGATAACGCGTTATTTTGCCAGCCAATATGTTCGCGCTCGTGAAGGTTTTCAAGCATCAGAAGCAGAAAACAATTTTCGCTTAGTCTCTCTTTTATCTTCTCCAAAAGAACAAAACCGTTTTGCAAAATGGTACGCGGGCAATAATCCAGAAAGTCCGCAAAATATTTATCATAACATGATTGCTACGATCACAATCAAATCAATCTCTTTTATAAGTAAAGATCTTATCCAAGTTCGTTACTATAAAACGATCAGAGACTTGAATGAAAAAGAAAATATTTCCCATTGGATTTCAATCTTAAATTTTTCCTACGTGAACGCACACATTTCAACGTCTGATCGTCTTATCAACCCTCTTGGTTTTCAAGTATCGGAATATAGATCTGATCCAGAGGTGATAAAATGATCAGACTTTTACAAACAATCTCTTTAATTTTTACGATCACTGTCAGCTTCCACACAGCTCTCTCACTTGCGGAAACAGCGCCTGTCAGTGCACGTAAAGATAACCGCATCAGATTTGTCAATTATGACCCCTACAACGTCGTACAAATCATTGGCTCCATTCGCTCTTCGGTTCAACTAGAATTTGCCGTTGATGAAGAAGTAACCTATGTAGGAATTGGAAATTCGGTTGCTTGGCAAGTTGCACCGGCTGGACACTTTGTTTTTCTCAAACCACGTGAAGTCCAGCCTGTGACAAATTTACAAATTGTCACAAGCCGCCAAGATGGAACACAACGCTCTTATCAATTCGAGCTACAAGTCCGTGAAGGCGATGTTTCAGCCGGCAATGAGACGTATTTCTTGGTAAAGTTTCGTTATCCAGAAGATGAAGCCTTACGTAAGAAATTAGCCGAAGCAGAAAAAGAAAAACAACGTGAAGAAAACTTTGTCAATGATATTTTAAATATCCATGAAGATTTTGGACCACGCAATTGGGCTTATGAAGCTCAAGGCTCATCTCTTATTGAACCTGCTTCTGTCTATGATAATGGGAAAACAACAACCTTTACCTTTTTAGGCAACATTGAAATCCCTGCCATTTACATTGTATCGCCTGATGGGCAAGAAGCGCTTATTCCCAAATCGATTAAAGGCAACAAGGTTATTGTTCATGCAACAGCTGCACAATTCACGCTACGACGTGGGAATGAAGTATTGTGCATCTTTAACAAAAGGTTCGTACCAAAAGGAATTAATCCTGAAACAGGTACGACATCACCATCTGTACAACGTAAAGTGAACCTAGGAAGCAGCCATGAATAACACCGTGGATGAAAAAAGCATTAATGATCGCGATACAATAAAAAATGCTCAAGGGAAAAGTCAACAGAACAATGTGGGGAAAGCTATTGCTCTTATTATTCTTTTCAGTGTCTGTCTTTATTTAACCTATTCAACACTTGTTACAGACAAAAAGCAACCAATTGAATCTTCAAAAGAAGGAAAAGTTATAAAACAAACAGAGCTTTTTCGTCCTGCAAAGCCTACCCCTCCCCCCTTTGAACAGCCTCAACGAAATAACGCTCTATTACCAAAAGTCGAGCTACCAACACCAAACATCAATCAATTAAATTCTGATAACTCACTGCTGGAAGCAGCACAACGTGCTCCTGTATTAGCTTATGCAAGTACACAACAAGGCAAAATAGATTCACAAACAAATAATGGTGCTTTGCCTCACCAACTTGAAAGCAAACCTGATGAAACGACACAACGTTTTAATCATCTTCTCAAACCCACAGTGCTTGAAGGTATTCGTGCTTCAACCCTTGGCAATCGAAACTACATCATCGCGATGGGAACTTCTATTCCTTGTATTTTAGAAACAGCCATCAACAGTGATCAACAAGGTTTTGCCAGTTGTATCATCTCCAGAGATATCTTATCAGACAATGGTCGTGTTGTGCTTCTTGATAAAGGCACCCAAATTGTTGGTGAATATCGCGCCGGATTGAAAAAAGGCCAAACACGTCTCTTTGTACTATGGAATAGAGCAAAAACCCCCAATGGTATCATTATATCTTTAGCTTCACCGGCAACGGATGCTTTAGGGCGTTCTGGTATGGATGGAGATATTGATAACCATTGGCTCGAGAGGATTGGGTCTGCGCTTCTTGTCTCACTAATAAAAGATGCAACACACTATGCCAATAAACGTTTATCAAAAAAACAGGAAAAAGAAGAAACTGAAACAATCTCTTCAGGACAAAACATCGCAAACATTCTCGTAGAAAATTACGCCAATATTCCTCCAACATTATCCAAAAACCAAGGGGAAATGGTGAATATCTTTGTTGCCCGCGATTTAGATTTTTCCAGCGTTTATAAATTGAAAGTCATCGAAAACAAAAAACAGATTATCAATCGAGCTGTTTCAAGAAACTTTTACAAAAATTCGGCGGTAACTTTAGAATGAACTCAAACTTACATACCATGAGCGATGAAACCGTTGCGATTGTTCTCACAAAACTTGAACCCATCAGTGCTTTTTTGAAAGATGATAGACTCTTTGAAATTGTTATCAATCGTCCCTATCAAGTCATGACTGAAGGATTTGATGGATGGAAAACAATAGAAGCACCGGGGCTCTCTTTTAATGAGCTTATGGGGATTGCGAAAGTTGTCGCATCCTATTCCAAGCAAAACATATCGGACAAAAACCCAATATTATCTGCAACGCTACCAGGCAATGAGCGTATTCAAATTGTCATTCCGCCCGCTGTCGAAAAAGACACGATTAGTATGACAATTCGTAAACCGTCATCGCAGAGTTTTTCTCTCGAAGAGCTCGCAAATAAGGGCCTCTTCTCGCTATGTGAACGGGTATCTTTCACGCCCTTGCATGACTATCATTCTCGTTTTAACGAACTCAAAATCATCGAGCATAACTTAGCTCATGCCTACTGTAATAAAGACTTTGTCTCTTTTTTAAATCAAGCTGTAGAATGCCAGAAAAATATTTTAATTGCGGGAAAAACCGGTTCGGGTAAAACAACATTATCAAAAGCATTAATCGCAAAAATCCCTCAAGAAGAGCGTATTATCACCATCGAAGACACACAAGAATTGGTGATACCACACCCTAACCATGTCTCAATGTTCTATTCAAAAGATGGACAAGGCTTAGCCTCCGTTGGCCCCAAAGAGTTGCTTGAATCATCTTTACGGATGCGTCCTGATCGTATTCTTTTGCAAGAACTTCGAGATGGTACAGCCTTTTATTATATCCGCAATGTCAATTCAGGTCATCCAGGCTCCATTACAACGGTTCATGCCTCAACAGCTCTTGCAGCCTTTGAGCAGATGACCCTTTTGGTCAAAGAAAGTGAAGGCGGTGGTGATTTAGAGCGTGATGATATTCGAGGACTGTTGATTTCAATGATTGATATCATCATCCAATGCAAACGGATTGAAGGAAAATTTAAAGTCACAGAAATTTATTACGATCCCTTCAAACAACGAAACATCTTTGGAGGGGACTAAAGGAAGATCACACTGGCTGCCAAAGGCTCTTTTAAAGAAACGATTGCAAATAAGAGAAAAAATGCATGAAAACCAACGAAACAGAAAATAGAGAAAATCTTTTATCGATGACAGAAGAAGAATTAAAAAAACGCCGTGAAGCCGTTGAAGCAGCCATCAGCACCCATGCGATAGAGGGAATAGCGCTTCATCCTACAACACTCAAAATTTTAGAAGAATACGCAAAGGGGAATATTTCACTCGAGGAATTTAACACTCTTATGGATAACGTAAAATTATAAGGAAGCTACGATGCCAAAAGCAAAAGCAAAGACAAAAAATATACAGACAGTTTCTCCCCATCATTATGTCTACCCAAATACCACAACACTCAAAAATAAATATGGAATAAAAGACTTTAAATCCTTTCTGGAGAAATGCTCGCAGGATACAGCAGAAGCAATGGTTAATCTGCGTGAAGCTCCCCTACCAGAAAAATTTGATACCTCCTATCTATGTTCTATTCATCAACATCTATTTAAAAATACCTTTGAATGGGCTGGTCATCTTCGCTATCTTCCCTTTACATTTGAAGATGGTACCACAGCCGCCATGCCCGAAATGAAAAGAACAGGATGGAAAAATCCTTTTGCACTCGGTGATGAAATCCCTGAAGGTTTACAAAAATTAGATCAAACACTTGCCGAAAAAGATAATTTGCAAGGCTTAACGCGTGAGAAATTTAACTCTGAAGCAATAAGCTTATTTAACTTTCTTCACCAACTCCATCCTTTTAGAGGAGGAAATGGACGTACACAACGGGTCTTTTTTGAAAATCTTGCCAAAGCCGCAGGGCATCAGCTTGATTTTTCACTGATTACAAAAGAACGCATGATGCTCGCCAGTGTTGCTGTAGCAGAAAATGGTGATCTAGAACCAATGCAACATCTGTTTGAAGATATCTCTAATCCCAATAAAATACTTCTTTTAAAGGAATTCATGAGCAACATGAAAGAACTTGGGCGCAATGTTAATGATCGTCCTGTTATGGTTGCAAAAGAAGGTGAAACTTACACGGGCACCTATAGGGGTGCTGGTTATGATAGCTTTTCTTTCAATGTGAAAGGCGCTTATATCATCGGTAATAAAGAGCATCTCACACAAGAACAACTCAAAACATTAAAACCCGGTGACAAATTTACCTTTACAGTCCCAAAAACAAAAGAGCTTGAAAGCATTCTCATTCCACAAGAAAGATTAGCTCCTTTGACAGAAAATGAAAAAGCCGAAATGATTGCTGAAGATTCTTGCGTACACACAAGCTTAAAACAGATCCAGAAATTGGCAAAAATTGTTTATGGTAACGAAAAAATATTAGACAAACAGATGGTAGAGATCATCAAAAATCCAAGCTTAGGCCAGCAGCTCGCCAACCAGATTGAAAGAGCACCGTACTCTATTTCTCATCTTGCAGGTTTCAGTTTATGTGGACTACAAAATCAGGCACGCGCAAACGCTAAAAATCATCTTGAGATGCTTTGTACTGCCGTTGCAAATTTCACGCATGCTGTAAAATATGCTGAAAAGGAAATTACGCAAGAACATGCAACAGAACAAAGTCGCCTTGCAAAAACAATAGAAATGCCAAGTCAAAGCTTGCAAGACCTCTTCACCTTGCCAAAAGAATTACAGCAAGAAGCTTTAGCAAAAAATCCTTTATGTCAAAAAGAGCTCAGCAACTTTGTAAAAAAGATCAACACCCGTCTCTCACCAAATGAACATAAAGCAGTCCAAAATAATGAGTATGAAACACTAGCTCAAAGCATTGGTGTATCAGAAAATAAAGCCAAACAAATTACAGAAATTATTAAGCAAACCAAAGAAGTACATCAACGAGCACAAATATGCACAATGCATCGTTCCCAAGCATTTGCTATGGCCTGCTAAGAATAGACAAAACCTTCCTCCTTGATGAGAAGGGCTCATAAACGGAAACTATTTGGTGTTATCTGCACCTTTGAAAAAGAGATGAGAGTTCATATCACACACCTGAAAAAGAGCATTTCGTAACATATTCTGACAGAATTGAAAGTAAAATACAATGAAATATACCAAAACACAAATGGTACTTATTTTAATACCGATCGCTTTAGGTGCTTTAACGATATTCCTTGTCCCTCATTTTTTACTGTTAATAACAAATGGACTAAAGAGCGATCAAATTTATTGGACTCTTCGTTCTGAGCCTTTATTAGTCTTAGCACTAACGGCTGCTGTTTCATTGTTGTATAGTCTGTCGCAAAAACTGCACTTACGTAAAATAATCACTTTTGTCTCCGTTGTTTTTTTTGGAACAACCGCTCTTTACTATATTGGTGGTGAAATAAAACGTTTAAGTCCCTATGTTGGCCAACAAGGAATAACGTGGAGCTATGCTCTTCAATTCATGGACCCCATGGTTGTTTTTGGCATCATCATTGGTGTTTTTTTTTCCATCATTCAATTCGTAACAACCCTTCCCCCTAAAAGTAAGGTCAAGCGTGCAAAAAAAGGTATTTTTGGTGAGGCCGCTTGGATGAATTTAAGAGAGGCAGCAAAAATCTTTCCTGCCAATGGGCAAATTGTTGTGGGTGAAAGATACCGTGTCGATCAAGATAATGTGTGCAACATTCCCTTTGCACCTGGCAATAAAACAACATGGGGAAAGGGTGGAACAGCCCCTTTGCTAACCTTTAATCTTGATTTTGGTTCAACTCATATGATCTTTTTTGCTGGTTCTGGTGGCTATAAAACAACAAGTACAGTAGTTCCTACGTGTTTAACCTATCCAGGGTCTATTATTTGTCTTGATCCTTCAACAGAAGTTGCCCCAATGGTCAAATTTGCGCGTCAAAAAATGGGAAATAGAAATGTCATTGTTCTCGATCCTAACTCATTGTTAACAAAAAACTTTAATGTCATCGATTGGCTTTTAGACGACAGCGTACCACGCACACAACGCGAAGCGAATATTGTAAGCTTTTCAAAGTTGCTTCTTACAGATAAAAAATCAGACAATTCTTCAGCGGAATATTTCTCAACACAAGCCCATAATCTATTAACAGCTCTTCTTGCTCATGTTGTATTTTCTGATGAATATGAAGACAGCGAGCGCAATTTAAAAACATTGCGTGGTATTCTCTCTCAATCAGAAACAGCTGTTGTTAATCAATTACGCATGATTCAAGAAACAACACCTTCTCCTTTTATTCGTGAAATGGTTGGTATTTTTACAGAAATGGCAGAACAAACCTTTTCAGGGGTTTATACCACCGCCTCAAAAGACACCCAATGGCTTTCTTTATCCAATTATGCAGATCTTGTCTGCGGAGATGATTTTTTTTCCTCAGATATTACCAATGGCAATACAGATGTTTTTCTCAATCTCCCCGCAAGCATTTTAAACAGTTATCCAGCTATTGGACGTGTGATTATTGGCGCCTTTCTCAATGCCATGGTTACAGCAGACGGTAACTATAAAAAGCGTGTTTTATTTGTCTTAGATGAAGTTGATCTTTTAGGCTATATGAATATTTTAGAAGAAGCCCGCGACCGTGGACGTAAATACGGTACATCCTTGATGCTCTTCTATCAATCCTCTGGCCAGTTGGTCAACCACTTTGGAGAAGCAGGAGCACGTTCATGGTTTGAAAGTTGTTCCTTTGTCAGCTATGCTGCCATTAAAGATCTCCAAACTGCCAAAGACATTTCAGAACGCTGTGGTCAAATGACCGTTGAAGTAACCGGAACGAACAAATCAAGAGGCTTATCTTTAGGAAAAAGTTCATACAACGTCAATTACCAACAAAGAGCCCTGATTTTACCCCATGAGGTTATTCAAGAAATGCGTCAAGATGAACAAATTATTCTTATGCAAGGACAACCCCCTTTACGTTGTGGACGCGCCATCTATTTCAGAAGAAAAGAAATGTTAGCCGCAGCTGCAAAAAACCGCTTTGCTCCACAAAAGAAAAACTAAAAAACACCCTCTAATGGAGGCCATGCATCAAAACAAAAACATCAAAGGATAAAAGCAGAGATTCTATCTCATAAAAGCCTATAAAGAAGGAATTCCCGCTTGATACAACAAGAAAAATATGGGGAAAAGTCTTTAAATGATGGTATTATGCCTGTGCTTACCAATGCCAATTTTCTTTATAAAGCACTCTCCTCATCTCCAAATAATAAATACCAATCATATCTATGCCTTGAGAATCCTATCAGGAAACTTTTGAAGGCACCGCTTTTATAGGGAAATTTTTCTACAAAAAAATTAAAAGACAATATGCATGAAAACAACCCAAATGAACCATTCTCTCTCAGTAAAAGAAAAAAGTGCCAAGATAAAGATTGGTACACTCAAAAACACCTACGAATTTGAGGGATTTTTTCCTCACCCAAGTCTCAACATCTCAAAACAATATGCGTGGGGGATTTTCAAACAAAAAGTTTAACACACTCTCATAGACAATGTAACATTATAAGGAATATAACAATGCCCAAAGCAAAAGAAAAAACAAAAGGAATTCCCTCACCCCATAATTATATCTATCTTGGTACCCAAATTCTCAAAAATAGATATGGAGAAACAGATTTAAAACGCTTTCTGGAAAAATGCTCACATGATAGGCAAAAAGCCATGATCAATCTGCGTGCAGAACCCCTGCCAGAATATTTTAATTCAACTTATCTATGCCATATCCACCAACAATTGTTTAAAAATACCTTTGTATGGGCTGGACATCTGCGCCATATCCCCTTCGCATTTACAGACGATAGCATTGCCGCCATGCCAGAAATGAAAAGAATGGAATGGGGCAATAATTTTGCAACCGGTGAAGAAATCCCTGAACTCTTACAAAAATTAGATCAAACGCTTGCCGAAAAAGACAATTTGCAAGGCTTAACACGCGAAGAATTTGTCAAGGAAGCAACGAGTCTATTTTATACTCTTCACAAAATCCACCCATTCATAGATGGCAATGAGCACACAGAACAAGTCTTTTTTGAAAATCTTGCCAAAGCTGCAGGACATCAGCTTGACTTTTCGCTTGTCACACAAAAACGTATGATGGCAGCCTGTAGCGAAGCAATGCAATATAGCAATACACAACTGTTGAAAGATCTTTTTGAGGATATCTCCAATCCCCCCAAAATACGTCTTTTAAAAGAATTTATGGACCACATAAACAATACGGGACGCAACGTGGATGATCGCCTTGTTATGGCAACAAAGGCAGGAGAAACCTATATAGGAACTTATAAAGGTTGTTATTCAGAAGGTTTTATACTCGATATGCAAGGAACTTACATCATTGGTAGCAAAGATGATCTCACACCAGAACGATTAAAAACACTAAAACCTGGTGATATCATTACCTTTACCGCCCCCAACAGCAAAGAGCTTGAAAACACGCTTATTCCAAAAGAAACATTAGCGCCTCTCACAAAAAGTGAATGTGCCAAAACAGTTGCGCTAGATAGTTACGTTCTCAAAGCTCAAAAGCAAGTCCGAGCTTACGCAAAAGCTGTTTATGGTGACGCAAACGTATTAAACGAACAGATAGAAGAGATTATTAAAAATCCAGAATTAGGCAGACAGTTTGCTAATCAGATTAAACAGGCACCGCACTCTGTTTCTCCTCTTGCAGGTTTTAGTATATGCGGTCTACAAAATCCGGCACGTGTACACGCTCGAAATTATCTTGATGTGTTCTCTCTTGCAATTGAGAATTATGTGTATACTGTAGAAGCTACCTATAATATAGTCACTCGAGACCATAAAATTAAACAAGAACGCCTTGGAAAAGCGGTAGAGAATCCCAGTCAAAACTTGCAAAATATTTTTGCTTTATCACCGGAAAAACAAAGAGAAATCTTGTCTCAATCTCCTCAATTACACCAAGAGCTCCGTACTTTTATAAACAGTTTAGAACATCGTCTCTCATCAAACGAATGTAGTGCGATCACAAACAAAGATTATGAAACACTTGCACAAAGTATTGGTATATCAGAACAGAAAGCACGAGAAATTACCGACATTGTTCAAAAAGCAAGGAACACTCATAGCCAATTCTACACACGCACACAAAATCGTTCAAATACACTTGCTATGGCCAACTAAAAAATATGAAACTTTGTTTTTTTGATTTAAACACCTATGTGGAAGAGATATTTTAATATTCTTATCATACATGCAAAAAACAGACTACTTAAGCGCCCTACCACCAATTTTGCACATAGCATATACACCATATCCAAAGCAATTGGACAGGATAATTGTTAATTCCTTTTAAACGTCATGATTACTACTGACGAAAGCTACAAAAGCCTATTTTATTTGTCTTAGATGGAGTCGATTTTCGTGGTTATATGAATATTTTAAAAAGAGCACTCATTTTACCCCACGAAGTTATTCGAGAAATGCGTCAAGATGAACAAATTATTCTGATGCAAGGCTCCCCTTCGCAATGTGGTTGCGCCATCTATTTCAGAAGGAAAGAAATGTTAGCCGCAGCTGCAAAAAACCGCTTTGCTCCACAAAAGAAAAACTAACTTCCTATTATGAGATCTTGACTATGAAAAGTCCAACCACAAAAACAACATACATTTCTATTTTTTAAAAACCCGTTAACAAAAAGTTTTTGACCGCTTCTTCACACATAAGGAAAACATGATAAAAAATCCGTGTTTTTTCCTTTTTGTATTTTGTGTATCGTTTTACCAGTACCCATCGTCTTTACAAGAAAGTCCACCCCCTTCAAATCACCTATAACCAAACCAACATTTCCACTTGAGAACGTCCTGCAAATACATTCCTACAAAGCTTTTTGTTTATAATTTATCCCCTACAAACAAGCAAAAACATTTCACAACGCTAATCACCAATATCAAGACTTAAAAAAACGGTTGATCTTTGAGACAACAACTCTCAAAACACCTACACTCAAGAACATCGATTTTTTCCCAAAAAATATTTAAGATATACATCAAAATGAATAAATCATTCTTATACAAGCTTTCCCCCCTTTACGATATCATAAAGTGTTCTATTTTAATGATAAAGCGCTGAAAAAGGCTTTTCTCCCCAACCAAAGAAAAGTTTTTATTCTCTTATGGGTCTTAAATCTTAAAGCAGCGCACACAATAAGAGCAACAACACAAAGTAAAAAACATTTTGTTGCAAAAATACACAAAAAAGATGTTCGTATGGCAAGATATTCATATGGAGCAATAAAAAAAATATAATGGAGAAAAATTTTTGATGACTGCTTTTGCCCATAGATTCACCAATCTGAGAGCTGTGTATGAAAAGTACCAGCACCATCCACTAACCAAGAGCGATTACACCCGCTATATCCACGCCCCTCATCAAAGCGCTCTTGCAAACAACTTTGTTAAAGGAAAAAACAACAATTTTAAGCAACATTTTTCTTTTTGACCTCTTCCTTACACCTCAAAAAACGAAGATTTTACCCAGAGTCAATTTATAGAAAATCCATTTTCTGACCACTCATGGGCTTCATATCAGCGCCCTAAATACCAGCATTTTACAGTACAAGATAATAAACAAAGGAAACATCAGAAAAGCTTTTCAAAAGCATCACAAAACGATTGATACAACATCCATACACTGAAGGGAAAAGCACTCCCTCTCATAACAACCAAAATCTCAAAAGAATACGCGAAGGGGAATTTTTCACATGCAGCGTTTAAGACGCTCATCAACCATCACCCTACCTACTTAGGAGAGATTACATGTTAGAGCAAAATTATCTATATAAAGGAACCAAAACACTCAAAAATAAATATGGCATCAAAGACCCTAAAAAACTGTATCAACGCAGTACCCATGACGTCACTAAAGCAGCCGTAAATTTTCGCCATGAACCACCCCCACAAAAATTTGATGCTTCCTATCTAAAACTAATCCACTGGAGCCTCTTCTACGAAACTTTTGAATGGGCGGGCCACACCCGCGATACATCCTTTACATTTGAAGACGGCACTTCTGCCCATATGCCGGCGATGCGTCCCAAAGGTTATGAAGTTCCTTTTGCTATTGGACCGAAGATTCAAAAAGAACTAAAACAACTCGAAAAAACACTTAATGAAAAGAACAATTTAAAAGGTTTATCGCGCCAAGAATTTGCTGAAAGTGCCGCTGAAGTTTTTATGGCGCTTGAACACGCGCATCCTTTTAGAAAAGGGAATGGGCGCGTCAATCGAATGTTTATGGAAAAACTTGGACAAGCAGCAGGGCATACCATTGACTTTTCTTTCATCACAAAAGGACGCATGACAGCAGCTTGTATTGAAGCCATGCAATATGGCAATCCTCAACCGATGAAAGATCTTTTTGAAGATATCACGCATCCGCAAAAATCCCTTGTTTTAAAAGAATTCATCTCCCAAATGAGAAACGCTGGATTGGATGAAATTAACAATCGTGTTGTTGTTGCTGCAAAAGAAGATGTAACCTATGAAGGCATCTTTAGAGGTTTTTCAGCAGAAGGTTTTGTCATGGAAGTAGAGGGAGCTTTCGTCGTCGGACACAAAGATGATCTTCCCCCAGAACAAGTCAAAACATTACAAAACGGTGCCCGCCTCTGCTTTCAAAAAACCAACGTTCAAAGCTTAAAAGAAACACTGATCCCAAAAGAAACTTTAGCCCCTCTTACCCATGAAGAGTTATTTGAAAGGATTTCAAATGACGCTTATGTTGAAGCATGCCGAAAAGAAATCGAAAATTTATCAAAGACTGTTTATGGTAAAACCCAGTCCTTAAAGACAACATTAGATATCATAACGGCAGCTCCAAACTTAGGAAATCAGTTTGCCGATGAAACTTTACAAAACCCTCAATCAATTTCTAAATTTGCTGGGAGTAAAATACTTGGCATGAAAAGTTCAAATCGCAGACAAGCCGAACAGGCTGTTCCACAACTCAGCCAAGCCCTTAAAAATTATGGCGCAATAACACAACAAACAAAAGATGCAATTCTAGAGCAACACCAAAGAGAACAAAATCGCCTGAACCACACTGTCGAAAAACCTGGAAAAAATTTACAAAACCTTTTTGCCTTACCAGAAGAACAACAAAGGGAAGCTTTATTGCATTCTCATTCACTGCGACAAGAACTCCATACCTTTTCACGACAACTACACAATCGTCTATCCTCAGAAGATCGTAAAGCCATACAAGAAAAAGACCATACCAGACTAGCGTGCCTCCTTGGGACATCGGAAAGCAAAGCAAAAGAAATTGCGAATACAGTAAAGAACACCCAAGAAGCACAATGCCAAGCTCGCAGCTTGAAAGTTAGTCGTTCCTCATCGCTGGCTCTTACCGGCTAAAAACGCGTAAACTTTTGCCTTCCAACAGAACTCTTTATGCCAATCATTTTATCTCCATTGCGCCCACCAATTGTTTTAAAATGTTACAAAAGATAGTCCTAAAAATGAATCCTATAATTTACTATAACTTATTGATAATATTTCATAAAAAAACTGTATAAAAGACATAAATGTCCATTACATATCAATATGAATAGCGCGAAGTCTTTGGAGACCATTCAGTTTGATATTCTTCTTTTGTCTTAAAAAATATCAAAAAGTGGGAAATGCGCCAAAGAGGTTTTCTAAAAATATTGAAAGGAAACAGCCATGAAAAAAAGTCACCCACAACCAGCCCCCCAGAACCCACAACCCCAGAGCCAAGCCCCCCTCTACGCAAAGGTTAATAAACCACCCAAAGAACAGCGCACCTCACCTCAATATACACTTCAACAACCACCAGAAACGGTTTATGCTCCCAAAAAGCCACTTGACCAACAAAACCTAGGAGCTTCTAATGTAGAAGACCTCTACGCAAGGGTTAATAAGCCACCCAAAGAACAGCGCACCTCACCTCAATATACACTTCAACAACCATCAGAAACGGCCTATGCTCCCAAAAAGCCACTTGACCAACAAAACCTAGGAGCTTCTAATGTAGAAGACCTCTACGCAAGGGTTAATAAGCCACCCAAAGAACAGCGCACCTCACCTCAATATACACTTCAACAACCATCAGAAACGGCCTATGCTCCCCAAAAGCCACTAGGAAATCCCTATGACAGACTTGGTGAAAGACCAAGTGATGGGCGACGCACCGACAAACTCGTAAACCCCTATTCAATAACGGATTTGGCAGCACAAAATTGGCAAACACCCTACGACACAGTTGGTGGAGGTGCACAGGGTGGACGACATCCCCAAGAACCAGAACATCTCTATGCAGAGCTTGATTTTGGTGCAAATGGTGGACGCTCTCCCCAAAGATCACTCGAATCTGTCTATACAACGGTTGGCATGGGGGCTGAAGGCGGGCAAGAGTCTGAACAACTAGAAAATCCCATCTATCTAGGCGTTGGCGGAAATAGAATCTCCCCTCCCAGAACCCCAAAAGATGTGGTTACAACAAGGCTTTTACAAAACACAAGCTTTCAATATGGTGTAAGAGAAATCCAAGAGCGATGCAAAGTTGTTTATGGAAAAGAACATGCTTTGAATGGACCACTTGCGAAGATCCTTGACGATCCTCAAAATGCAGAACAAATCTTATGGGACCTTGCAGAAAATCCTCAAAGCGCTGGTAAGCTTGCAGGTCACAAAATACTTGGTGTAAAATCTCCAAGCCGCAGAGAAGCTGAAGATGAGTTTACCCACCTTTGCTCAGCTCTTGAGAGGCATATACATACGGCACAAAAGCTCCATAAACAGTTTACACGTGAACAGGAAAGAGAAAGAGGTCAAAAACAAGAAAATCCAGAAAGAGAAGCAGAACACAGACACCACCACCACCATCATCATCACGCAAGAGGACAAGAACAAAATAGTCCAGAGTACAGCCCACAACGACAAAGACATGGAGAAAA
Organism: Bartonella sp. AP9QHHD; assembly: GCF_042195625.1. Classification (NCBI taxonomy): domain Bacteria; kingdom Pseudomonadati; phylum Pseudomonadota; class Alphaproteobacteria; order Hyphomicrobiales; family Bartonellaceae; genus Bartonella; species Bartonella sp. AP9QHHD. The sequence goes on from NZ_JBHIOP010000107.1 coordinate 22,385, forward strand.
AGGAATGGCTTTTGCCATGTAAGTGGACATAAACATAAAAACAGATAGGTTTTTGTTTTTCATGTAATTTTTTTTCAGTGAGTTTCTTGGTGCAAATCATTTTATCGTGATTGCACCAAGAATTGTTTTAAAATATTACAAAAAATAGTCCTAAAAATGGATTCTGTAATTTATTATAACTTATTGATAATATTTCATAAAAAAACTGTATAAAAGACATAAATGTTCATTACATATCAATATGAATAGCGCAAAATCTTTGGAGGTCATTCGGTTGGATATCTTCCTTATATAAAAGTTATCAAAACTAAAAGTGGGGAATGCACCAAAGAGGTTTTCTAAAAATATTGAAAGGAAACATGTATGAAAAAACATCATCCAAGCCCTTCTGCAAATCCAGAAGCCCTCTATGCAAAAGTTAATAAACCAACCAGAGGAAACCAGCGCGGTCCAACCCCAGAAGAGGAAGTTCTATACGCATCAGTTAGCACCTCTTCCCCTCTTTCAAGAGACAGACATCATGCTCAAAGGAGTGAAGATCCTGAAACCGACTATACAACGGTTGCTTCTCCAAGACATGAAACTGATGTTCTATACGCATCAGTTAGCAGCGTTACCCCTTCTTCAAGAGGTAAACATCAAAGGACAGAAGATCCTGAAACCGACTATACAACGGTTGCTTCTCCAAGACACGAAACTGATGTTCTATACGCATCAGTTAGCAGCGTTACCCCTTCTTCAAGAGGTAAACATCAAAGGACAGAAGATCCTGAAACCGACTATACAACGGTTGCTTCTCCAAGACAGGAAACTGATGTTCTATACGCATCAGTTAGCAGCGTTACCCCTTCTTCAAGAGGTAAACATCAAAGGACAGAAGATCCTGAAACTGACTATACAACGGTTGCTTCTCCACAACAAAGAGGAAGATCTTCATCTTCCCTCACAACGGAACAAATAAGTGTCATGCTTTTAAAAAATCCACAAGTTCAAGCATATGCACAAGAGGTCGTGCATTGGGGTACAACTGTTTATAACAGTGACACGCTTTTCCAACAGCACTTGCAAGACATACTTAAAGATCCCACTAAAGGAAAAGAGCTTTCAAATCAACTTGCTGAAAATCCTGAATCTATGCATAGGCTTGCTGGACGCTCCACACTTGGCTTAAAAAATCAAGCACGCAAAGCAGCTGAAGACGGTTTTAAACTGCTCGTTGATGCCATTGATGGTTATACGAAAGCTGTAGAAAATGCAACGGAACAGCTATTGCACACCCCTCTAGCGGAACAAAGACGCCGTCAAGAAAATTCTCAGCAAGTTGAGAGACACCATCATCGTCATCATCATCACACAAGAGGACAAGAACACAATAGTCCAGAGCAAAGCCCTCAACGACAAAGACATGGAGAAAAAGGATTTTCTTATGCCATGTAAAGAGGCATAGACGTAAAAACAGATAGTTTTTGTTTTTCATGTAATTTTTTTCAATGAGTTTCTTGGCGCAAATCGTTTCATCGCGATTGCGCCAAGAATTGTTTTAGAATGTTACAAAAAATAGTCCTAAAAATGACGCCTGTAATTCACGATAAATATTGATAACTTATTGATAATATTTCACAAAAAAACTGTATAAAAGACACAAATGTCCATTAAGCTGATTGCAAATAGCGCAGATCTTTGGAAGCTCATTCAGCTCGATATTTCTTTTGTCTCAAAGCGATCCAAGCATAAAAGGCAAGAATGCACCAAAGAGGTTTTCTAAAACAATTTTTGAAAGGAAACATGCATGAAAAAAAAACACCCTCATCCTTTTCCATCCTCTTCAATACAAGAACTTATAAAGCTCTATGAACAAGCGGCGGCAGAGGTCTCAGGCGCAGCTCCCCTTCCTAAAGAAACGCCTTCAAAAAGCAAAAGACTGTCATCCATACCGGAAGAAGATGAGGAAAGACAATCTCTTTTAAGCGAAGAAACTGTACATGCATCAACAAATCGAACAGCTTCGTTAACAAGAGGCGGCTCTACCAAAAGACCGCAAGAAGCTGAAACGACACACGCAACAATTCCTTCACAAGCAGCATTACAAAGGGCAACAAGAGTTCTCTCAGAGGAAGAGATCATTCTATTGCTTCCACACCATTCATTGGTTCGAACCTATCAAGAAGAAATCCAACATTTATCCGCAAGTGCCTATGGTAACCCAAACATTTTGCAAGAAAAAATGCAGGAAATTCAAAGAAATCCCGCTGCAGGAGAGGAGCTCTCATGGCGCATGGCAGCCCATCCTGAAAGTCTTGCTAAACTTTCCGGCACCAGCGCGTTGGGCTTTAAAAATCGAGCACGTAGACAAGCGGAAGAGAGTTATTCCGCTCTCAGTATCACCATTGATTGTTATACAGAAGCTGTAAAACAGGCAAGAGAGAGCCTCGTACAATCTCCAGAGAAAGAACTCAAAAACTATGAACGCTTTATGGGGAAGGAAGCCGTCGCTGAACTTCTAAAAAAACCGGATCATCGTGAAAAAGAAACGCTTTCAGAGACAGAAATTTCTACCCAAATTCAACAACATTCAAAAGTCAGAAGACACCATGCCCAAATCCAATATTGGTGTAAAGTTGTTTTTGGTAACGCAAACATTTTGCAATCACAAACAGACGAGCTTTTCCAAAACCCTGAAACAATAGAAGCACTCGCACAACAACTTGCCGGAAATCCTCAATCTTTTCACAAGTACGCTGGTCGTAACTTTTGTGGCTTCAAAAATAAAGCACGCAGACATGCTGAAGCGGGTCTTTCTCACCTCATTGACGCCACTGACAATTATGCAACAGCTGTAACACAAGTAAGAGAGAGCCTTTCAAAAACTCAGCAGACAAAACAAGAACACAATGAAGCATCTTCTGACAGAGCGCAAAATTTGCATCAACAACAAAGCGTCTCACAGTCTACTCAACGCCCGGAGCCTTCAATAGTAACGCATGAAGGAGCAACACCCTCTACGCAACAAAGAGAAACAGATATTCGTCCTCGCAAAACTGCCGCCCCAAAAGCGATGGCTTTTGCCAGCTAAACAGACATAAGTTTTCACGTTGAATCCAACGTCTTGGCGCAACACAGGAAAGAGGTGTTTGCGCCAAGAAAGAGAGAAAATTGAAACAAAATTTATTTTTCCGTCCCTTAACCCAAACACTGGAGAAAACAATCTTTAGAGAATGAATATGATCTGAGCCAAGAGAGTCAAATCATGCGAAACCATTCAGTTTCATATCCTCTCTCATAGAAACAAATGAAAAAGCATAAAACAGGATAAAAACCAACGTACATTTTTAAATAGTATTTAAAAACAATATTGGAAGAGTTTGAAAGGAACATGCATGAAAAAAAGAAATCCCTCCCCTTTTATCACCGAAATGATGGAAAAATTTCAACAACCGGCTGAACAATCCCCCACCAGAACCCCTCCTTCCCAAGTTTCTCAAAGTTTGCCAAAAGCAACTGTAGAAAAACGCCCAGAAAATTTATCCCCCCACCCAAAGGTTGCGCCACCGCCACCCCCCCGCATGAGAGCAAACACTCAAACCAGCACAATGCTTCCTAACGCCAAAAACCAAGAGACGCCTCCCCCACAAAAAAAAGCAGCTCCACCAAAACCTCCGCGTGTAAAAGAGAGACAACAACATAAACAAACAGTTCAAGAGTCCCCCTCCCTACAGACAAAAGTGGCTCCGCCCCCTCCTCCACGCATGAGAGAAAAAACACAAACCAGCACAACAATCTCCAACTCAAAAAACCAAGAAAGCTCCTCCACGCACACAAAAGCAGCTCCACAAAGACCCCCGCGTGCAAAAGAGAGGCAACAACATAAACCAACAGTTCAAGAGTCCCCCTCCCTACAGACAAAAGTGGCTCCGCCCCCGCCCCCACGTATGAGAGAAAAAACACAAACCGGCACAACAATCCAAAAGCATGAAACCCAAGAAAGCCCCTCCACGCGCATAAAAATGGCCCCACAAAGACCACCGCGTGCAAAAGATAGAGAACAAAATAAACCAACTGCTCAAGAATTCCCTTCTCTACAGACAAAAGTGGCTCCGCCCCTTCCCCCACGCATGAGAGAAAGAGTACAAAACGGCACAAAAATTCAAAATCCTGAAACACACGAACCAAGTGTTAGACCCAAAATATCATCACATATGAAAGTCAGGCAGCAAAGCAGTTCATCATCACAAGACAGTGGAACATATGCCGTCCCGCCTTCAAGAAAACCGCACCGTATACAAAACAGAAAACAAAGCGATACTGTCGTCCCAAAAACTTCCTCTCCACACACAGCAATTGAACAACCAAAACCGTCTCACGAACAAAAACCATCTATTAATACAATGGAAAGAGAGCTATTGCTCGTAGCATATCAAGAAGAAATACGATTTTTGAGTGAAAAGGTTTATGGCGACCGACTTATTTTAAATGAAAGAATAGAAGCAATCAAAGAAAACCCCGATATGGGAGAACAGCTCTTATGGGATGTTACAGAACGGCCTAAGTCTATTTCTAAGCTTGCTGGTAGAAAAGTTCTTGGCATAAAAAACCATGCGCGCAGAAAAGCTGAAGAAACTCTTCCCACCCTATGTGCTGCCATTAACGGTTATGTGTATACTTCAAAATATACAAAAAGTGAAAATATTTTACAAGGTTCTCACACGGAACAACAACATCAGCGACAAACACAAGAGGAAGAGCTAACAAATCAACATTTACAAAATCCGCTCAATTCAGAAAAGAAAATAAAGCCTCTCTCAAATGAGGAAATTGCCCGCAGAGTTCAACAAGATCCATCGGTTCAATATGGTCAAAGAGAGATCCAATATTGGTGCCAAATTGTTTATAATGATCCATTTATTTTGCAATATAGAATAGAAGATATGCACAAAATTCCAGAGATGGGAGAAGAGCTTGTATTTCAAATTGAAAAGGATTCTGCATCTGTTGCTCCACTTGCTGGTAAGCAAGTCCTTGGCGTAAAAAATGGAGCACGCAAAGCCGCTGAAGAAAATCTTCCTACTCTTTGTACCGTCATTAAGGAGTATGCTGAAACTGTAAAACAGTTAAGAGAAACCATTGTGCAAAACCATCAGGCAGAACAACAAAAACGTTATCAACCACCTACCGATTTCGATAAAAAATTACAAAAGCAGCAAAGCTTATCGCAGCCCCTGAAGCTGCCTGAACGCTCAACAGCAAAGCGGCATAAAGAGATTACAGAAACTTCTAGACAAGAAGACCAGCCGCAGGTTCGACCGCGCAGAGCCGAAACATCAAAAGCAATGGCTTTGTCGTGATAAATCTCCTAATTGTTGGCTTTTTATCCAAAACTTTGGTGCAATTATCTTGCCAAGATTGCACCAAAGACGGTGTATGAAATACAGAAATTTTTGAATAAGACACCCCATTATTTTACAGAATTCATTGATAAAATTTCACGATAATACTTCAAAATTATAAACTTTAACTTTGTTCCATGCGAATAAGATCAATTTTTTCAATCATTCAAATAGGCATTCTTCTTTGAAGAAAACGCTATGAAAATAATATAAGGCAAAAAATGTAAACAAAGAAGATTTCAAAAATAATGTTACCATTTGAAAGGAAATATGCATGAAAGAAAACACAGAACATTGTGCCTCCTCTACACAGGAAGAATTGCAAGAACAACACTCTGCAATTAATGCAGCCATTTCAAAGCAAATCAATGAAGAAGCGCAAAATTTTTTCTACCCCAATAGCAAAGTGCTTAAAAATAAATACCGCATCAAAGATAACGAAATATTAAAAGAATGCTGTTCTAATGATGTAAAAAAAGAAATGATAAAACTGCACCAAGAACCTCTACCAGAGCAGTTTAATGCCTCTTATCTAAAATACCTTCATCAACGCCTCTTTTCCCATGCATTTGAATGGGCCGGACAAACACGCGAAAAGCCTTTTACATTTGAAGATGGCACTGTTGCTTCTATGCCCATTTTGAAAAGAAAAGAGTTTACAAAAACTTTTGCGATTGGCAGAAAAATACAGGAGGGACTAGAAAAGTTAGATAAAACGCTTGCTGAAAAGAATAATTTACAAGGCTTAACGCGCGAAGAATTCGTTGAACAAGCAGCTGGTATAATGATAGATTTGCACCACTTGCATCCTTTCAGAGAGGGCAATAGGCGCACAAAGAGACTGTTTGTTGAAAAACTCTCTCAAGCAGCAGGACATGAGCTAGACTTTTCTCTTGTGAGCAAAAAACGTAAAGACTTTGTCCGCGCCGCTGCCATGGAACATGGCAACCCAGAGCCTATGAAGCATCTTCTTGAGGATATCTCAAATCCAGAAAAATTGCTCCTATTACGAGAATTCACCAACTCTATGAGAGAGCTTGGATTAGATGAAAAAAATTATCATCTCGCTGTCGTTGCAAAAGAAGGAGAAACCTATCATGGTACCTATAGAGGCAGTGGACCCAATGGCTTCATGCTTGATGCCAACGGCATTTTCATCTTGGGAAATAAAAAAGATCTCACCCCAGAGCAAATACAGACATTAAAAATCGGTGACGCCCTCTCCTTTACAGCACAAAAAGTTCAAAACCCAGAAAAAAACCAGCAAAAAACATTGCTTCCAGAAGAAAAAGAAGAAAAAAGAGCCACTCTTAAAAACGATGAAATAACTGAAAAGAGCAAAGACAACGCATCCATTCAAACAAAGAAAAAAGAACAAGCCCATTTTTCACCGTGGATTGCCCCTCATGCTTTACATGACAGCGTTGAAGTTATGCCCCAAAGTTTGCAAGAACAAGAAAAAGAACAAATGGCACAACCAATTGCTCAATCGGCTTCCGCTATGAGGCAAATGCAAAAAGATTTTCAAAAAAACATTTTACAGAGCAGTAATACAGCGACAAATAATCCAATATCTGTCAAAATGACAAAGGAAACACGCTCTGATCATCAAGAAAGAACAAAACAGCCCCCAAAAAAAGCAATGGTATACTGGGATACTGGTACAAGAAAAACGGACACCGTCCCTCTCACCTTACAGGAGAAATTATCATCACCGCCTGAAACCGAAGAAAATAAGACAATGTACCGTAATTTCTTTTGCCCTAATAGTATCACCTTAAAAAATAAATATGGTATAAAAGACTATAAAAAATTAAAAGTGCAATGTGCCCATGATACAACAAAAGCAATCATTCATCTACGCCAAGAAGCGCCACCGCAAAAACTAACTTCCACATATCTCCAATATATTCATCACACCCTATTTAAAAATACTTTTGAATGGGCCGGACAAACACGCGAAAAACCATTTACATTTGAAGATGGTACCGTTGCTTATATGCCAATGATGAAAAAAGCTGGTATTTCTTTTGCCTCAGCAAAACAGATACAAGAGAGACTAGAAAATTTAGATAAAATACTTGCTGAAACGAATAGTTTAAAAGGCTTAACCCGCGAAACATTTGTTGAACATGTCACTGAAATGTTGATACAGCTCAACTATACACATCCTTTCAGAGAAGGCAATGGACGCACGCAACGAATGTTTTTTGAAAAACTTGGGCAAGTTGCTGGCCACACACTCGACTTTTCTCTTGTAACAGAAAAACGTATGAATCTTGCCAGCATTGCATCGCTAAAACATAACGATAAAGAAGAAATGAAACATCTGCTTGAAGATATCTCAAATCCAGAAAAAATACTTATTTTAAAAGAATTCATGGACAGTATGAAACATATCGGGCTTGAGAGTATTCATCATCATCTTATTATAACAGCAAAAGAAGGTCATACCTATAAAGGCTTTTACAGAGGCAGTGGACCCAATGGCTTTATGCTTGATGCCAACGGCATTTTCATCTTGGGAAATAAAAAAGATCTCACCCCAGAGCAAATACAGACATTAAAAATCGGTGACGCCCTCTCCTTTACAGCACCAAAAATTCAAAACCAGCAAGAAGTGCTTATCCCCGCACAAACAATAGCCCCCCTTACCAACAATGAAATTGCCACAAGGATAAAAAACAACGTTTCCATTCAAGCAAGAAGAAAAGAAATAGAAACTTTGTGCCAAATCATTTATGGCAATCGTCATATTTTGCGGGAAAGAATTGAGATGATCCATGAAAATCATACTGAAGGAGAACAACTCACCTATCAAATTGCCACCTCTCCCCAATCTATTTCTAAGCTTTCTGGTAGCAATGTATTTGGCATAAAAAACAACGCGCGCGCCCATGCTGAAGCAAATACTTTGCCCCTCTGTAGAGCCATTGATCGTTATATCAATATTTCTAAACAAACAGAAAGAGACATTCTCCATACCCATCATGTAAAACAAAGGCGGTGTGAACAGTCGGTAGAAATCCCTAAGGCTTGGATGAAAAATCTCCTTTCCTTGTCAAAAGCACAACAGCAAGAAACGTTATCAAACTCTCCTGAATTAAGGGGGGAGATAAGGGCTTATATCAAAAAAATCAATGAGCGCTTATCTTCAAACGAGCATGAAGCTATAAAAGAAAATAATCCTGAAAGACTTGCGAAGAGTCTTGGCACATCAACCATTAAAGCAAAAGAGATTATGGAAATAATCAAGCAGATAAAAGAGATAGAACAGCATATACAACCCATGTATTTTTATAACCATAAATTCGATGAGCGCTTCGCACCAAACCAGTATCAATCTATAAAGAAAAACAATGAAAAAAAATGTTCCAACACGCCTGATAAAGAAGCAATTAAAGTGCAAAAAATGACAGAAAACGTCAATCAGAGTCCCAAAAGACAAGAAAATATTCAACCTCACAAAACGGCGCACGCAAAAGCAACGGCAATGAATGTCTAAAAGGTTCATAAACTTTAACTTTTTCGCCCCCTCTGGTAAAAATGATAGCCTTTATCCCCTTGCCTTCATCGGCAAATCAATCGCACCTCAACGAGAATGGAAACCATGAGAGAGCAACTTTATCTTATTTTCTCAGATTTTATCCTCATCAACTGTGAAAAGAAACCTGAACAAGAAAAATGCTGTTGAAAGATCATGTCTTCCTATCCTCTTGTTTATGTAATCTCTAAAATGGGAAGGCAGCCACATTTGGGGAGAACATAAAGCCGTAAAAGTGAAAAGTAATCACCAGCTTTACCATCACCTTTTAGCTTAGCCTTACGACTTTTTAAAACATCTAAAGCGCTGTTTTTTTTTTAATAATGAATAAATAATGGAAATTACGTATTGCTCCACGCTTTTATTTTATTTGCATTCTTTTAATAGGGTCACACCCCTCACATAAAACAGAACGGCATTGGGTTGCACTATTCACGACATCACACCATAAAGAGAAATTATCATTATATATCCCTACATGTCTCTTCAAACTGTTATGATATCACTCCCATATTTCAGTTTGAAAAAGAAATTTTAATTATTTTATGGCAACAATAAAAATTTTAATGCAACAGTAAACAAGGAGCATAAAAAAAGTCTTCAAGCACCATTGTTGACAGAAAGATAAACACCGTCGTAAAACGCTTTCAAAAAGTATCCTTGATTAGGATAGAGATCAGATTTTTACGATTTAAAACGCTTTATTTCTCCTGTCATCGCTTCTCTTTTACAACAAAGTTGATATATCTTTATGACATTGATTAAAAAAATTGCAACAGTTGCTTCCGGAACCCTCATGAGCCGTATTTTTGGCTTCGTACGCGAAATGCTTATGGCAGCAGCACTAGGAACTGGTCCTGTTTCTGATGCGTTTAATGCTGCTTTCCGTTTTCCCAACACATTCCGCCGTTTTTTTGCTGAAGGAGCCTTTAATGCTGCTTTCATTCCTCTTTTTGCCAAAAAAATCACTGAAGATGGTCACGAAACGGCATGCAAGTTTGCAGAAGAGGTGTTTGGCGTTCTCTTTTCACTGCTCTTACTGTTAACGATTGCGATGGAACTCAGTATGCCTTTTTTGGTACGAACCATTATTGCTCCAGGTTTTACCGAAGATGCAACAAAGCTTAACGCTACAATTCATTTTACGGCGATCATGTTTCCCTATTTAACCTGCATGTCGCTTGCTGCCATGATGGGGGGCATGCTTAATGCACTGCGACGCTATTTTATTGCCGCCATTGCCCCACTCTTTTTAAACATTATTCTGATTGGTGTGCTTGCCTATGCTTGGATCTATAAACTTGACGCTTGGCATATCGGCTTAAATCTCTCTTGGGGTGTATTGGCAGCAGGTCTTATTCAACTCACCTTAATTGCCCTTGCTTTGCGTCAAAGTGGCATGAAAATTTCCTTCCGCCAGCCCCATTTAAGTCCTAATGTTCGTAAGCTATTAACTTTAGCATTCCCCGCAGCCATTACGGGTGGCATCACGCAAATTAATTTGCTTATTAATACCAATATTGCTTCTAGTCAATCGGGTGCTGTCTCTTCTTTGATGTATGCTGATCGTCTTTATCAATTGCCTTTAGGCGTAATCGCCATTGCCGTTGCAACCGTTCTTTTACCAGAATTAACACGCGCTTTGCGAAGTAAAAAGCATGAAGAAACCCACCATTTACAAAACCGCTCTATTGAATTAACGCTATTTTTAACACTTCCAGCATCCATCGCTTTTTTGCTGCTCTCCACTCCCATAGTCAGTTTACTCTTTGAGCGAGGACAATTTACCAGTCAATCAACACACCATGTTGCACAATTACTAGAGCTTTATGGACTAGGACTTCCAGCTTTTGTTCTTATTAAGGTCTTTATTCCTAATTTTTTTGCCCATGAAGATACCAAAACACCGATGATTTTTACAGGTATTTGCGTTTTTATCAATATCGGTCTCGCCTTAACATTATTTCCTATTCTATCTGCACGAGGCATTGTTATTGCTGAAATTACCTCTGGATGGGCCAACACCCTTTTGCTGTGGAGTGTCCTTATCAAACGCGGTTATTGGAAATACGACTTCCAACTGATAAAGCGAATATTATGTCTCATGATGGCAACTCTTTTGAGTGCACTAGCCCTCTATTACGGATTGAATGTGTTTGGTTTTTTGTCTTTTCCTTTATCCTCACAAGCATCATTTTTCTTGCGCGCGATCACCTTAGCTGGGATCATGATTGGCATATTTTTGATCTATTTTAGTGCCTATTTTTTATTCAACACCCGTTCCTTTTTTCACACGCTTAAAAATTTGAAAAAACGCTCATAATATCTATACTTTGTCAAAAACAATAAAATGAATAACCTTAATTGAAGAAAGAGCACTCCTATGGATACCTTCACACCACTTGTCTTTTCCGGCGTACAACCGAGTGGTCATTTACATCTTGGCAATTATCTTGGAGCCATTCAGCGTTGGGTTGAACTGCAAAACTCTCATCACTGCCTCTATTGTGTTGTGGATATGCATGCGCTCACAGTCAACCCAGATCCCTTTACTTTACGCGAATCCACCAGAACAGTGACAGCAGCTTTTTTAGCCGCCGGTATTGATCCTCAAAAACACATTATTTTTAACCAATCACGTGTTTTTCAACATGCTGAACTCGCCTGGATTTTTAATTGTGTTGCCCGTATCGGCTGGCTTCAACGCATGACACAATTTAAAGATAAAGCGGGAAAAGATCGCGAAAAAGCATCCATCGGGCTTTTTGCCTATCCCACTTTGATGGCTGCTGATATTTTAGTCTATCGTGCAACGCATGTTCCAGTAGGCGAAGATCAAAAACAGCATGTTGAACTCACACGCGATATTGCACAAAAATTTAACAACGACTATGCACAGCGTATTGCCGAATTAAATTTTGGCATCTCTATGCAAACAGATGAAGAAAAAAGACAAGGCTTTTTTCCTCTTCCAGAAGCACTAATTGGAACAACAGCCACACGCGTTATGTCTTTGCGCGATGGGACGAAAAAAATGTCAAAATCAGATCCTTCAGATTTTTCACGCATTAATTTGACCGATGACGCTGATCTTATCGCAAAAAAAATACGCAAAGCCAAAACGGATTCGGCTCCACTTCCCGATACCCTTGCCGCTTTAAAAGAACGACCAGAAGTAGATAACCTGCTTGGTATTTATGCCGCCTTTGCCAAAGTTAGCAAAGAAAAGATTCTTTTAGAATTTTCTGGTCAACAATTTTCGCATTTTAAAACAGCTCTAGCCGACCTTGTTGTCCATAAGCTTGCCCCTATAACAGAAGAATTACGTCGCCTTCATCAAGAAAATGATTATATCGACTCTGTTTTGCATGATGGCGCTAAACGTGCTAGTATGCTCGCAGAAGAAAATATGAAAAAAATTCGTGAAATTATTGGATTTTTGCACGATACATAAAAATAATAAAACTGAAAACTGTAGAGAGAAAAAAAATCGTTTGTACAAAATAGAGAAAGTGCATGATTTCCAAACCCCAAAATCCGAAAAAAGAACCAAAGAAAAAAAACTTAGTTATTATCGATGAAACACCAGAGTGTCGGCGTGCCGTTGCGTTTGCCGCACAGCATGCCCAAAATACCAGTAGAACATTGGTATTACTTTGTGTCGTTGATAGTGTAGAATTTCAACATTTTCTGGGTGTAAACAACGTTATGCGTACAGAATCAAAGCAAAGTGCTCATAAAATATTAGGAGACATTGCCAGTGAAGTCCGCACCACCCATGCGCTTGAAACAGAAATAGTAGTGCGTGAAGGAAAAAAAATTGATGAGATTTCTAAACTGATCGACGAAGATAAAAGGATTGCACTGATTGTTTTAGCAGCCAGTGGACATACAGAAGGACCAGGACCCCTTGTTCAATTAATCGGGAATAAAGGAACAGCTTTTTCAATCCCTGTCATTGTTATTCCTAGCAATCTTGCCGATGAAGATATTAGATCTATTGCCTAAAAAATATAATATTCTACAATGTAAGATCTTCCCAAGCCTTCGTTATAAAAGGAGAATCTATGTTTATACAAACTGAAACCACCCCAAATCCTGCAACTCTTAAATTCTTGCCAGGACGCGTGGTTCTTTCTGAGGGCGTATTAGAATTTCGTGACCCTGAAGAAGCAGCTAAAAACTCACCTTTGGCGGCTAAACTGTTTAATATTCCCAATATCAATGGTGTCTTTTTAGGCTATGATTTTATCACCGTAAGCAAAAAAGAAGGGGAATGGCAACATCTCAAGCCCGTCATTTTAGGCACAATCATGGAACATTTTCTATCCAATGAGCCAGTGATCACTACCAACGCTACAACACAAGCACAAACCCATGCCCTTAACGAAGAATTTTATGACGAAAAAGATGTTGATATTGTCTTAACCATTAAAGAGCTGCTTGAAACGCGTATCCGCCCAGCGGTTGCCAATGATGGTGGAGATATTACTTTTCGTGGATTTGAAAATGGTATTGTTTATCTCAATATGCGCGGCTCCTGCGCTGGATGTCCCTCTTCAACGGCAACCCTCAAACATGGTATTGAAAATCTTTTACGCCATTTTATCCCTGAAGTTTTAGGCGTTGAAGCCATGCCACAATAAATATTGACCTCAATAGGTAAAATAACCACACCGATTGCCCCTCTTCAACAGTGCTCAAACATGGAATGTAAAGATCTTACGTCATTTTATTCCTGAAATTCTCGAAGTAAGCCATGCAGCCATAAAAATAGAGTACTGTTAAAAAAATCTGTCCAATAATGATACCTTCACTCACCTTTCACCTCCACATATGCCTTAAAAAGCTTTCTGCCCTTTTAAGAGCATAAGTTGTTTCAATAAACCAATTTATACGTACACAGAAGTACAATGCATGGATGTGCACTTTAAATTTATTTTGTTTTATAATCTTGTCATGCAATTTTAACGAGGAAAACACGACCTCGTTACAAAAAAGAAAACATTGCAAGATAGAGTGCCCATTTGCTTCATCTTTCTCAGTGCTTCCAACGACAAATCACGCAAAATACTTCTTGTAGCAAGCCGGCACCATCATCATATCTGCCAGCCCCTAATGATGCGACAGCTCTTTCATTAAGACGATTCATAAGAGTCATTTTTACTCCTTTCTTTCCTCATTTTTACCCACACGCCAGCCCCGCTTGTGGTGTGCAAGCAAGTGATTTTAATTGATTCAACATGGAACAGATTTGAAATGAGAGAATCCCACGTTATTCGGGGTTCTAATTCAATATGAATAACGCTAATTTATTATTATAAATCAATATGTTGTTTCAGCCACTCGACAAAGATCACATTTTGCAACTTGAATGAGAATTCTGACATTTTTCTTATTTCAATTCTGTTTTTATTGCATCAATCAAAATCGTCCGCTTACACAGCACAAACTGGATAATAACAAAAACTATTTTTAATAGCTCTTATGTACACTTTTATAAGAGACTGTTGCAGCACTAAGAGCTGAAAAATGAATGACAGTACGACCTTATCAAGGTCATAGCGTCCTTTTTCCATTCTTAAAATCAAGAATTTCCTCTATCATTTTCAATCTCATTTCCATAAATATGACGCAAAAGGTGTAACTACCCATAAAAAATAAATACATTGAAGCCAGATCTATTATGGTTGTTTGAGAAATTATCTGATAAAAAAATGAGAATATTTTTTCAATTCAGCAGAAATAAGTTTGTCTACTTTACGGCGTTGTTTTTCTCATAAAGCGCACACTTTTATTGTTGCTTATGAGTCAACATCCAGTCCCCTCATAACCCCATATTAAAAGAAAAGAAAGAGTCGCTATTTCTCTGCGATACATGGCTTTGCAATAAAGGAAAACATATTGCTCCTATCTGATTGGTGTAATCTATGAAACAAGAAAAGAAGCCCATTGGAGAAAAATATGCCCAATTAGAGAAGAATGTAAAAATAGAAAACCAACGAAATGCAAAAACAATTGCAAGAAGATAAATGCCTAAACTTTTTTCACAAACTCCGACTTTAAACTCATCTGACCGATCCCAGGAATTTTGCAATCGATATTATGATCCCCATCCACCAAGCGAATATTCTTTACCTTCGTCCCCCCTTTTAAAACAGATGAAGCGCCTTTTACTTTCAGATCTTTTATCACCATAACGGTATCTCCGTTTGTTAAAATCTAACCATTGGCATCATAAACAGTATTGGCAAGAACCGTATCATCGTTTTTTTGTGGCCATTCATGCGCGCATTCAGGACACACAAAATTTTCACCATCTTCATAAGTATAAAGACAATCACAACGAGGACATTTGGGATATTGGGTCATAAATTTCCCTTTTTTAGAAAAAACATTCATTATGACTGGTCATAAAGCAAGAAGTGCTTATTGTCCATTATTTTAGAAAAATGTTTCCCTTTGTTTCAATCCTCATCTGCCAACTGTATTCATGAATGCTATCATCACATACTATACACAAGTTTATAAAAATGATTGATCATTATACAACTCAAATAAGCCCCCCGCATATCATAAAATTTACTCACTGCATTCTCTCTAATAAATTAATCAAAATCATTTTCTTATACATCACCAATGCAATTAACGAATGGATAACAAAACAATTAGAAAAGGAACATCTCTGAATAAAACGTTCTCAGAGAGCTAAAAACTATTGCAGCATTGAGAAACAAGAAAATGATGTCCCCAACTTAACCTTTTATTTAAGTAAAGATAACATTCATAATGTTAGAGAACAGACTGATTTATGATCATAGTTAATGGTTTTGTATATTGAATGAGAGCCGATAAATAAGCTGAGATTCTCTCAACCCCTTTTACATTGAAACAACCAAAGCCTTTTGTTTGCATGTTACAAGTAGGAAAATCCGTGTAAAACGATTATCCAAAATACTAAATACTCTCAAATATAAGAGCCAACATTGAAAGCGGGCAAAGTGAATAATGGTGCCGTCTTACTCTCTCATAAGCGTAAAAATGGTGCTGCTCAATGGATGGATGGCCGGTTATCCCTTTCAAAGCAACACGCATAAGATGCGTTTTTAGTGTCTTGAGAGAGAAGATTCTTTAAAACAAACATATGAAATGTGCAACAATGATCGTATTTTGTTTTGTATGAGAAACATTCCCCTATTAAACAAAAATTGCTATCAAGCCATTGAGCAAACCCATTGGACATAAATGATCCGATTATGCTCGATTATAATTTCCTACAGCATTTAGTTTTAAGAATCCCGCAGTTTTAGGAATCCGATTGATATGGAAAGGTGGAAAAAACAAGTCTCGCCTAAAAATAGAGTTAAGCTCTCCCTTATGCACATAAAATCACACCCCTAAAATCACATCCATGTGATCAATCATCATACCTTTACAAAAAAACATTCCAATGATCTTAGGTGATAATATCAGGACGATCTCGCCCCAATGCTTGTTGTATGTTTAACAGTTTTAGTGCTACCTGTTGCAAAGGTTGGAGAACTTCTTGCGGATTAAAATTGTGTTTGCGCGGATCACTTTCATACTGTTCAAAATAAAGTCGTAAAGTAGCACCTAGCGTCCCTGTTCCCGACAAACGAACCACCAACCTTGCTCCATTCTCGAAAAAAATACGTATACCTTGCCGCGTGCTAACGCTCTGATCAACGGGATCATGATATGTAAAATCATCTGCTTTTTTGACGAAAAATCCAGAAATTTCAGTTCCTGCATGTGGTAAGTGCGCACGCAAATGCTCTAGTAATGCCAAAGCTTTATCTGCTTCGACTTCTTCATAATCATGCCGTAACGTGTAAAAACGCCCATAGGTGGACCAATGCTGTTGAACAATCTGTGCGACAGTTTTTTCTGTTACCGCTACAAGATTTAACCAAAATAGGACAGCCCATAAACCATCTTTTTCGCGGATGTGATGAGAGCCCGTTCCAAAGCTTTCTTCACCACAAAAGGTTACTTTTCCCGCATCCAAAAGGGTTCCAAAAAACTTCCATCCCGTTGGCGTTTCAAAAAAATTTAATCCGTGTTTTTCCGCAACTAGATCAGCAGCACGCCCCGTCGGCATAGAGCGCGCTATCCCCACAACACCTTTTCGATATCCTTTAATAAGGTGTGCATGTTCAGCCATAATAGCCAAAGAATCCGAAGGCGAGACAAATTGTTGACGACCAATAATGAGGTTACGGTCTCCATCACCATCAGAGGCGGCGCCAAGATCTGGTCCTTGCTCTGACATCAATAAATCATAAAGATCCTTAGCATAAACCAAATTGGGATCTGGATGACCGCCTCCAAAATCTGGCAAAGGAATACCATTAACCACCGTCCCTTCAGAAAATCCTAAGCATTTTTCAAAAATTTCATGGGCATAAGGCCCTGTTACCGCATGCATGGCATCAAACCGTAAAGTAAGACCTCGAGCAACAGCCTTGGCAATACAGTCAAAATCAAAAAGCTCCTGCATCAAAGCAACATAATCAGCGACAGGATCAATAATATCAATCCGCATGGCTCCCATAAAGATCGTACCTTGCCTATCTAAATCAATATCTGGTGCTTCAAGAATTTTATAAAAAGAAAGACGTTGCGATGTTGCAAAAATAGCATCACATAAAGAATTAGGAGCGGGTCCCCCATTGGAAATATTATATTTAATACCACAATCTCCTTCTGGACCACCAGGATTATGGCTTGCAGAAAGAATGAGTCCACCATGGGCATGAGTTTTACGAATAAGATGCGAAACAGCAGGTGTAGAAAGAATACCGCCCCTTCCCATTTTAACACAAGAGACACCATGCGCCGCTGCCATCTTCAACACAATCTGAAGGATAGTACGATTAAAAGTGCGCCCATCCCCCCCAAGAATCAACATTTTTCCTTCAAGAGGCCCAATGTTATCAAAAAGAGACTGTATAAAGTTTTCTACATAATGGGGTTGTTGAAAAACAGACACTTTTTTGCGCAAACCAGACGTTCCCGGTTTTTGCCCCTCAAAAGCCGTGGTTAAAACTGTCTTTATGGTCATATCAATACCTTTATATGATTTCCTATAATTTTAAGGTGAAGAGTATCCAAAGTCGACCATTAATTCTACTTGACGGAAGTGTGAAATATTTGCACACTCGTTAGAAGTAAGAATTTTTAAAGAAGCCCTTTTATTTAAAACGCTTTTTACCATATGTTTTTAAATACAAAGGCTGTTTTAAAACAAAATTTTCGTAAAAGAATACAGGAGCATCATGATGATGAAAAAAACAGTTCCCAATGTAACATTCCACACACGCGTACGCGATGAATCAGTGGCTGGAGACAATCCTTATCGGTGGCAAGAAGTTAACAGCGATGCTTACTTTAAAGGAAAGCGTGTTATTCTTTTTTCTCTTCCTGGAGCTTTTACCCCTACTTGCTCAACCTTTCAGCTGCCTGATTTTGAAAAGCTCTATGATGAATTTAAACAAGCGGGTATTGATGAAATTTATTGTCTTTCCGTCAATGATGCTTTTGTCATGAATGCTTGGGGAAAAGCACAAAATATCAAAAACGTGAAGTTAATTCCCGATGGCTCTGGTGAATTCACACGCAAAATGGGTATGCTGGTTGCAAAAGACAATGTTGGGTTCGGCATGCGATCATGGCGCTATGCAGCTGTTATTAATGATGGTGTGGTTGAACAATGGTTCGAAGAAGCAGGTTTTTCAGATAATTGTGCAACAGATCCTTATGAAGTTTCTTCACCACAACATGTTTTAAAAGCATTGAAAAGCTAATTCCCCCAATCGTCTATTTAAACAAAATTTTACGACACAAATTTTCTGAGGAGGAAGATTTGTGTCGTTGACTTTTTACAACATCTATTCGTGAAAACAGACCCGATAAGTTGATTGTACGCCTTCTGTGAAAAAAGATTACAGCAATAATTTTTTCAATAAATATTTTATGTTTTAACTGCTTTGAAAAAGCTTGGAAAATTGCCGATGAAAAATCCCGTTGTAGCGCTAAAAAATCAAAGAGTTAAAAGCTGTTGCACGCTATCAAAAAATGGGGATGCAATTGCCAAATGCGCAAATTCATGCAAAACTCTCTCAGAAACATCAAGGACTAACGTATTGATGAAATATGCAAGATCAATGCTAAATTTCTCATACTGAGAAAAACTTTGTATTAAACAATACTTTGATTTATAAAGATAATTTATAATTTTGCATATTGAATGAGAGGAGCCGAATATCATAAGATTGTTTTATTTTATCCCTTCTTATATTGAATCCCTTAAAACTATTTTCTTGCTCATTAGCAAGCGGGATTGGCATATGAATAAACGATTAAAAAGAGTAAAAATACCTCTCGTAAACGCGCCAAAATACAAGAGCTATGAACATCATTACTGCAAAGTTCACAAAAGTACCAAGAAAGAAAATACAGATCAAACATTTGTTTGAAGAGGTGCACAGTTCAAATTAACTTATGTCTCATAAAAAGAAGAAAATATGGCATAAAAACCGCTCTGCATAAAGAACCATTCATGGAGAATATTAAATCAAAACAGATCCCGCAAACATTCCAATTCACATACCCTAAACAGACTCATTGCTGTTCTCATAGCCATTTATTCTAAGCCTTTATTTTTCTCTAAGAGAAAAACGATTAAAGGAGTTGTTTATTCGGGTATTCTACCGTAAAGTGTGCTTCTATCTCTTCCTCTTCATCGAACTCAAAATCTTCATCACATTCAGGAAGACCAAAAATATCTGGATTGATGAAATAACAATCTTTTTTTGTCCCCTTCGCTACAATTTTATTCTTTTCTAATTCTTTGATACCTTCTTTAAAACTTTCAAAATTAAGATATTCTGGTTCTTGAATTGAAAGATCGCAAGTCAAAAATTCTTCAAGAATATCATGATCCAATGTTATCTGATCAAACCATAAATCCACATCATCCCCCTCATCTAACATTTTCCCTACCTGCCACAACATCACAAAAAATGCTTTCATACCACTAAATGATAACCCAAAAATCATACGCCGACACGACGAGGCGCCTGAAAAGGTAATTTGCGGAAGATCTTCAAATCCGAAATTTGAAGGAGGAAGTTTAAATGATTTTCCAATATTCTCAGGTCTTTCAAGAATAAAGGGATTTCGTTCATAGAGCAGAGTAAAATCATATTGGACCATTTTCATTTCTCCGTTAAAGAATTGACTTTATGAAAAATGCATATTATCAGTAAGTTACCATTATGGCAGCTTACAATTCATCCAAACATGCTCCTGTAAAAAATTGTTCGATTTAAGTCATTCCATTGTTTTTTGAAGCTTAAAAAGTCTTTTAGGATAAAACGCTCTAGTTCTTCCTCCTTTTGCAATAAGGCTAAATTTTGTAATGTCTAAGAAGAGAACATCAAAGGATTTGATACTCATAGATGAGAATTCAAAGATGAAGCCAATATGAACTTGTCAATATTTTTATAAACTTTTGGGAAAGCGTTGCGTGAAACCTTTTAATTTTCTCAGAGTTTTTGTTCGTTACAATTTTTTTGCTCATTTTAACGCATTATCATCGCATCCTCAGAAGGGCACGTTTTATAGCAAATAGTGCTTATTTATCTCTTAAAAATCTCTCTTTTATGCCGCACGCACTTCAAAACCCCGCTTTTGAACGCGTGCACCAACACGTATAAACGAGCAAAGCACAAATTTTAAAAATTGAATTTCAAATTTCCAAAATATTTCGAACAATCACTTCGATAAAGACTTTTACCATTATCATTTTTGGGCGGCTAAAATATCCTGTACTGTTTTGACCAATTGATCTTCATCAACCGTCACTTGTGCTGGTCGACTTTCACGCCATGTTTGATTATCCTTAATTTCATGAGACAAACGCGCCCCTTCAATCAAATCTTTAATCTGTATTTTTCCGCTCTCACGTTCTTGTGAGCCTTGGATAACCACACAAGGCGCTTGGCGTCGATCTGCATATTTCATCTGCGCTTTTATCCCCGATGCCCCCAAATAGAGCTCAGCACGAATTCCCGCACCACGCAACTGCATCACCATTTTTTGATAACCAGCAACCGCCTCTGGCTCTTTATCCATCATCAGCACCACAACCGGCCCTGTTGTCTCCTTCATAGGCAACTTTTCAAGATTTTGCAAAGCAGCGATCAAGCGTGAGACCCCGATTGAAAAACCTGTTGCCGGAATATTTTCACCACGAAAGCGTGCCACCAATCCATCATAGCGCCCACCACCACCAACGGAGCCAAAAACAACTTTCTGCCCATCATCATTGAAAACATCAAACAGCAACGTAGCCTCAAAGACAGGACCTGTATAATAATCCAGTCCACGCACCACCGATGGATCAATCTTGATACGATTCTGAAAGCCATTTGCGGCAAAAATTGCTTGCATTTCCTCAAGCTCACGAATTCCCTCACGCCCTTGAACATGATCACCAACCACTTCTTTAAGAGCCTCAAGCGTTTCTTCTGCTGTTTCAGCTCCAACAGCAGTTAAGGTAAGAATACACTCAATCTCTTTTTCCTTAAGCTCCGCCCCTTTTGTAAAGTCACCACTTTCATCCAAACGCCCTTTTCCCAAAAGCAAACGCACCCCTTCAGAACCAAATTTATCCAGTTTATCAATTGCTCTTAAGACAGTTAAGCGCTTTTCAGCCTGCTCATTTCCCCCCAAACCAATTTTCTCTAAAACACAATCGAGAATTTTTCGGTTATTCAGACGAATGGCATATTCATGATGCTGAAACCCTAATTTTTCCAAACTATCGGCTGCCATCATGCAAATTTCGGCATCAGCCGCTACCGTTGGTGTTCCAACAATATCCGCATCAAACTGCATAAATTGCCGAAACCGCCCTGGACCTGGTTTTTCATTGCGAAAAACAAAGCCAAGACGATAACTGCGATAAGGCTTTGGCAAAACTTCAAAATTCTCGGCAAAATAACGAGCAAGAGGCGCGGTAAGATCATAGCGCAAAGACATCCATTGCTCATCATCATCTTGTAGCGAAAAAACGCCCGCATTTGGACGATCTGAATCCGGTAAAAACTTACCCAGCACATCTGTATATTCAAAAATTGGTGTTTCCAGTGCTTCAAAACCATAAAGTTCATAAACTTCACGAATTTGCGCAATCATTGTTTCAGTTGCATACAACTGTGCACTTGTACGATCAACAAACCCACGGGGTAAACGGGCTTTGGTTTTTTCTTGTTTTGATAACATATTTTTCTCTAACAACAATATATATTCACCGATAACGTGTGTCTATCTTATAGAAACAAACGCTGCAATAACTTTATCAACTGAAAACTGGTAACAATATGCATAAGCTTTTGCTTTTAAAAGATGCAAACCTTTACCCTTAAGGCAATCTACTGAAAATATTTGTACTTTCAATAGGAACATAGCCTCCCGCTCAACATGAAATGCCCGCTTAACATTCAATGAAAAGACATCTGTGCTTGTTGAAAGAAACCTCAAAGCGACAGTTGATTCTTGATAAATCGGAAGCATCCCCCTCAAAACCCCTCCCTTTCAGAATTCTTCAGATTTATTACAGATGCAAAAATCCTCAAGACATCAGTGTGCTTTGCGCTTGTTCTGCAAAATGATTGATAACATTTTTTAAATCAACAATATTTCGTCCAGCATCTGTAATAGAGCGTGATACAGAGGGAATAACATTCTGCCAAAGTCTTTGTGGAAATTGATTTGCTAGTTGTGTCATTGTTCCACCTTGAGCGCCAATACCCGGAACGAGAAACAGACTATTTTTTAACTGCTCGATTGTGTCTTTTGATTCAGATCCTAATGTCGCTCCTATAACCGCACCTATGGGGCCAATATTATGATGAATAACCGAAGAATGACTATTATAATCACAAATACACTGTGCAAGATGAAGAGAGAGTGTCTGATCACCAATAAGCGCATTTCGTATTTGTTTCCCCTCTGGATTAGAAGACTGAACAACCACAAAAACCCCTGCTCCTGTTTCTTCTGCAACCTTTATCAGAGGAATAAGAGCATCAAAACCCAAAAAAGGATTAACTGTCATGGCATCCACCTTGAACGCACTACTTGGACCAAGCCAAGCCTTACCATAGGCTTCAGCAGTAGAGCCAATATCCCCCCTTTTTGCATCCGCCAGAACCAATATGCCTTGTTCGTGTGCATTTTCAATCAGTTCTTTGAGAGCTTGAAGACCTTCCACACCATATAATTCAAAAAATGCGACTTGCGGCTTTATAATACCTACTTTACCAACAACTGCTGTTAAGAGAATATCACAAAAATCTTTTAGACCTTTATAATCAAAGCTTAGTTTCCACGATTGCAAAACTTTATGGCTCGGATCAAATCCAATACAAAGAGGTCCATAGATTTCACGATTTTTAAAAAAAGTTGAACGAAACATTTTATATCCTAACAAGGTCTCTCTTTAAACTTTTTGATACAATCAAAAAGAAAAGCATTTGTCAAAAGAATACAATAGCGCAAACACAAAGAAAGAGCTCTCTATACAAAATGTGCTTTTATTTATGAAACATAAATATATTCCCATTCGTAACGCTTATCATATGTTTATCAACCAAAACATTGTCATGAGATAAAAATTCAAATTCTATGAAAGAATATAAACAAAACAGCATCTATATTATAATGACCTCATAAAGCCCTATAGACATGCCTTGTCGTTTTCACCCCCCTTTTTTATGATCAACAAAAACTCTCTATGAACGCGCTTTAAACAAAGTTTCAAAAGAAAATGCCCCACCATGATGATCTCGATCTTAGCTTTAGATCTTTCCTATTCCTTTTTGGCGCATATCTATTCACTTTTGGAACATAATTAGCAAAAAGGCATTGTATCTCCAGCATATTCAA